>DASYUS010000226.1:0-13258 GCA_036000945.1 Allostellaceae bacterium | reverse complement strand
CGCCGCGCCGGCTTCGGCGGCGCGCTTCGACGAGGCGGTGGCGCTTGCCTCGTCCTGCCCGGCGACGTGGACGGCGACAGTGAACTGCGGCGCGTGATCGGGGCCGCTCGTCGCGACCAGCCGGTAGTCGGGCAGCGGCAGCGCACGCGCCTGCGCCCATTCCTGCAAGCTCGTCTTGGGGTCGCGCGGCGGCGCCTCCATCTCCGCGATCAGCGGTTGCCAGAACCGCTCAATGAAGGCGGATGCCGCGGCAAACCCGCCATCGAGGTAAATCGCGGCTATCACCGCCTCGACAACATCGGCGAGGATGCCCGGGTTGCGCGCGGCGCCGGACGCGGCTTCCGAGGGCGACAGCCGCAAATGGCGGTCGAGCCCGATCGTCGTAGTGACCCGCGCGAGCGCCTCGCGCCGCACCAGGCTGGTGAGGCGCCGGGTGAGGTCGCCCTCCGGTTCGTCCGGAAACCGGCGCCACAAGAGATCGGCGACGACGAGGCCGAGCACCCGGTCACCGAGAAATTCGAGCCGCTCGTAGTTGCGCGGCGGCGCAGCGCCACGCGCGCGGCGGCGGCCCGGCTTCTTCGCCGGCAGGGCGCTCGGGTGGGTCAGCGCCTCGGTCAGCAGCTCGGGCCGGACGAAAGTGTGACCGATCAGCCCGACCAGATCCTCGCCGGTTGCCAAATCGCTCGGCGCGCCCCGCGGCGTCAGCTCACGCCGTTGAACAGCCGGCGATAGCGGATCGCGAACGGCCATTTCCAGATTTCCCACCAGCGCGCCGAGCCGTCGGTCGAGAAGAACAGGAACTGCGCCTTGCCGACGAGGTTGTCGGCCGGAATGTAGCCGACCGCCGAGAGCACACGGCTGTCCTGCGAATTGTCGCGATTGTCGCCCATCGCGAAATAATACCCGGGCGGAACCTCATAGACCGGGGTGTTGTCGAGGGGTCCGTTGTCGCCGACTTTGATGATGCAATGCTCGAGCGGGGTTTCGCCCGGGCGGCGCGGCAGGCTCTCGATATAGCCCTGCTGGATCGCCACCGGGATGCCGGCCTCGTCGTCGCGGCACGCCGGGTTCGGCCGGCGCGGCACCAGCTGGTCGTTGACGTAGAGTTCGCCGTGGCGCACCTGGACGCGGTCGCCGGGCAGGCCGACGATGCGCTTGATATAATCGACCGACGGGTCGGTCGGCAGCTTGAACACCGCGACATCGCCGCGTTGTGGCATGTCCGAGAACGGCAGGTAGATCCGTCCGGTAAACAGCGGCAGCCCGAACGGCAGCGAATAGCGGCTGTAGCCGAAAGAGAATTTCGACACGAACAAGTAATCGCCGATCAGCAACGTCGGGATCATCGACCCCGACGGAATGTTGAACGGCTCATAGGCGACAGTGCGGACGACCAGCGCGATCAGAACCGCATAGAGAACGGTCTTGGCGGTCTCGAGCAGGCTGCCCGAAGCTTTCTTCTTGGAGACGATTTTGGGGCTCGAATTATTCATGATCGCTGGGCAGCGTTAGGGCCGCGCGATCAAGCCCATCGCGGCCCGCCAAGTCAAGCTGCTCGCCGAATTTCACTCGCCCGGCACCGCAGCCGGGGGTATGGCGGTGATGATGACGACCGCCTGGGCGAGCGGCGGCTCGTCGGTCAGGCTGACATCGAGGCGCGCCTGCATCCCCGCCGGGGTGATCGCCTCGAGGCGGGCCAGCGCCCCGCCGGTCAGCCGCAGGCCGGGTTGGCCCGAGGGCAGGTTGACGACCCCCAGATCGCGCCAGAAAACGCCGCGGCGAAACCCGGTGCCGAGCGCCTTGGCGGCGGCTTCCTTGGCGGCGAAGCGGCGGGCGTAGCTGGCGCCGCGGGTCACCCCGCGGCGGTCGCAGCGGCGGCGCTCGGTTTCGGTGAAGATGCGGTCGAGAAAGCGGTCGCCGAAGCGCTCGATCGCCTTCTCGATGCGGCGAATGTCGATGAGGTCGCTGCCGACGCCGAGGATCATGGGATGGCCGCGCGTTGCGCGCTCCTCCCCCGCATCGCGGGGGAGGGGGACCATGCGCAGCATGGCGGAGGGGGCGCCCCCTTCGGCGCGCTGCCGCGCACCACCTCCCCCGCATCGCGGGGGAGGAACCGGCGGTAAACCGAGCGAATAGAGAAGCTCATCTACCCGCGCGCGCGCTCGACGGCGTTAATGACCGGCGTCGCGCGCAACGCGGCGATGATCGTCGACAGGTGCTTCACGTCGGCGACCTCGATATCAACCATGATCTCGAAGAAATCGGTCGAGCGGTTGGTGATCTTCAGGTTGCTGATATTGCCGCCCTGCTTGCCGATCGTCGTCGTCAGCGAGCCGAGATTGCCCGGCTCGTTGGCGATCGTGACGTTGATCCGGCCGACATGCGCGGCGTCCTCCTCGTCGCTCGACCAGGCGACGTCGAGCCAGCGCTCAGGCTCGTCGGCAAAGCTTTCCAGCGTGTCGCAATCGATCGTGTGGATCGTCACCCCCTTGCCGGTGGTGACGATCCCGACGATGCGGTCGCCGCGCAGCGGGTGGCAGCAGCCGGCGAAATGCAGCGCCATCCCCGGGATCAGGCCGCGCAGCGACACCGCGGTGTCGCGCGCCTGCCCCTTGCGGCGGCCGCGGCTGATCGGGACGATCTTGTTCTTGTCCTCGGGCGGCTGCGGAAACGCGGCGTTGACGACTTCGCGCCCGGTGGCGAGCCCCTCGCCGACCGCGACATAAAGATCCTCGACCGTGCCGACGTGGAACTGGGCGAGCACGCCTTCGAGCGGCCGCTCGGAGAAGGCGTGGGCCTGCTGGCGAAACGCCTTCTGCATGATGGCGCGGCCGAGATCGAGGTATTGGGCGCGCTGCTGGGTGCGGATGAAGCGGCGGATCCGGGCGCGCGCCTTCCCGGTGACGACAAAGCGCTCCCAGGTCGGCGACGGCGTCTGCGCCTTCGAGGTGACGATCTCGACCTGGTCGCCATTGGTCAACTCGGTGCGCAGCGGCAACAGGCGGCCGTTGATCTTGGCGCCGACGCAGGTGTCGCCGATCTGCGAATGCACGGCGTAGGCGAAATCGACCGGGGTGGAGCCGCGCGGCAGGGCGATCAGGTCGCCCTTCGGGGTGAACGCAAAGACCTGGTCCTGGAACATCTCGAGCTTGGTGTGCTCGAGAAATTCCTCCGGGTTCGACGCCTGTTCGAGAATCTCCAGCAATTCGCGCAGCCAGCGGTATTGCCGTCCGTCGACCGTGCCGGCCTGCTGCTTGTAGATCCAGTGTGCGGCGACGCCGAGCTCGGCCACCTCGTGCATGTCGCGCGTGCGGATCTGCATCTCGATGCGCTGGCGCTCGGGGCCGATCACGCCGGTATGCAGCGAGCGGTAATTGTTGGGCTTCGGCGTCGAGATGTAGTCTTTGAAGCGGCCGGGGACGACGTGATAGGCCGAATGGATGATGCCCAGCGCGTGATAGCAGTCGCCGACCCCGTCGACCAGGATGCGGAACGCCATCACGTCGGCGAGCTGCTCGAACGAGATGTTCTTGCGCTCCATCTTGCGCCAGATCGAATAGGGCGACTTCTCTCGCCCGGAGATGCCGGCTGCGAGTCCACCGTCGTGCAGCGTCTCCTTCAGCTCGGCAATGATGCGCGAGACGATGTCGCCGCCCTTTTCGCGCAGAAAGCCGAGCCGGGCGATGATGCTGGCGCGCGCATCGGGGTGCAGCTCGGCGAAGGCGAGGTCCTCGAGCTGGTCCTTCATCCGGTGCATGCCGATGCGCTCGGCGAGCGGGACATAGATGTCCATCGTCTCGCGCGCGATGCGCCGCCGCTTCTCCTCGCTCTTGATGAAGCGCAGCGTCTGCATGTTGTGCAGGCGGTCGGCCAGCTTGACGAGGAGAACGCGAATGTCCTCGGACATCGCCAGTACCAGCTTGCGGAAATTTTCTGCCTGCTTCGTCTGGTCCGATTGCAGCTCGATGCGCGACAATTTGGTGACGCCGTCGACGAGGCGGGCGATGTCCGGGCCGAACACTCGCTCGATGTCGTCGAGCGTGGCGACGGTGTCCTCGACGGTGTCGTGCAAGAGGCCGGTAACGATCGAGGCGGTGTCGAGCTTCATCTGCGCGAGCAGCCCCGCGACCTCGACCGGATGCGAGAAATACGGGTCGCCCGAGGCCCGCAACTGGCCGCCATGCGCCTTCATCGAATAAACGTAGGCGCGGTCGAGCGCGGTCTCGTCGGCCTTCGGGTCGTAGGATTTGACCAGCTCGACGAGCTCGAATTGCCGCATCATGGCGCGGCCGCCTTTATCACTTTGCCCCGGCGCCGGGGCGAGCGGATACAGGCTGCGCGGCGCAGCGCATCAGGGTTCCTCCTCCTCGGCATCGCCCTCGACATCGGCCTCGATGTCGCCCTCGGCGACCGGCTCCTCGGCGAGGTCGTCCTCATCTTCGACCGAGAGCAAATCTTCGTCGAGCTCGCCCTCCACCGCCTCCTCGTCGATCTCATCCTCGCCGATGATCGCATCGGTCGGGTCGGCGACGCCGAACAGCGTCTGCTCGAGCTCCGGGGCCTCCTCGGGCTCGTCGATCTCGACATGCTTCTGCATGCCGCGGACCAGCGAATCCTGCAGGTGGTCGAGCCCGACCGTGTCATCGGCGATCTCGCGCAGGGCGACGACCGGGTTCTTGTCGTCATCGCGATCGAGCGTCAACGGCGCACCCGAGGTGATCTCGCGCGCCCGCTGCGCGGCGAGCAGCACCAACTCGAACCGGTTCGGCACCTTCAGCACACAATCCTCAACGGTAACGCGCGCCATCCTCTGATCCTTCGCCCGCTTGCGGAATCTGTTGAATATATGGGTGATGCCGCGATGCGGCAACAGCAGCGCCGAGCCAAGCCCCGGCATTTCGTGCATCCGCGCCCGGCGGCGGCTTGACCCCTGTCCGGCCGCGCGCCTATATCAAGCCGCCCCCAATGCCTTGGGGCCGGATGGCAGAGTGGCTATGCAACGGACTGCAAATCCGTGTACAGCGGTTCGATTCCGCTTCCGGCCTCCACCCCCCTAAGCAACTGAGACGGCTGGCGATTTAAGATGAATGACGGGATCAGCCGTAGCTTCTTCGCCCGATCGCTGGTGTAATTTGGTGTAATCGCGTTCTCTGGTCGTTGCGGACGAATTCTGCTGATGGCCCTGATCGGCCGCGGACGTGCTGTAGCGCAGCACCATTGCACGCGTCTTGTGGCTGCGATCCGTTACACGGTTGGAAGATCGACACTCGATATCGCATTCTGGACGTACTCGTTGCGGTTGCAGCGCGTACCGGCTGTTGCACCGACCATCCGAAAACGGGACGATAGCGATCATCGCATTGGGGATGGAGCATGACATGAGGAGTCGGATTATTGGGGTGGCGGCTCTCCTCGCGGCCACCTGGATGACCCCTGTGCCGGCATCCGCGCAACAGGCTTCGTCTGGCGAACTGGGAACGATCGTCGCCACCGTTGTGGGCGTCGTTGCCGGCGGCATCATCGGCTCGACGGTGGCTGCCGGCACAACGGCTACGGTTATTGGTGCGGCACTCGGCGGCGGTATCGCGTGCTGGTGGTATGATGACTCCCTCTTCAACTATGAACCATTGCCGCGGAAAGCAGCTCTGCGCGTGCCGCCTTCCGATAAGCCCGGTATGGTCCCCGGTCTACAGCTCGTCGCCATAAGGCGCTAAAGCTGTCCTGCCGCGCTCTTTGCCGCCTGGGCTGGCGACATTAGCCATTCCTTCGGGTGCGCCGGCATTGATCCCGATCAATGCGCGGCGCGTCGGTCGTGCGAGGGTTGTCCGGTCTTTCCGGGAGAACCGACCCATGCACCCGATCGCCGACAAGGCCGAAATCGCCATCGACTTCCCCGACAAGCTGTACATGGGCGGGTTCGGCCGCGATTGCGATTTCGAAGCCCGGGCCGAGGCCGACGGCGTGCTGATCCGACTGGTCCGGTCGGGCGAGGACAGGCGGGTGGCGGAGATCCACCTGCACCATTTCCTGTTCGCCAACATCCTCGATGACCTCGCCAAGTCCCTGGCCGAGCGCGAGCCGATCGACGCGGTGCACCGCGAGCCTCTGCTCAACGCCGCCCGCCGTTTCCTGGCCGCGATCGAGCATACGCCTTGAGCCCTCCCTGCGAGGCACATCTTCCCCGCCGACGTTCGCCGGCGAGGCATGAAGCCAGCGCGTACGTTCCTATATTGACCAGCATCAAGGCGAAGGCAGCGCGCCTCGGCGCCCGGGCAGCACGCAACCGAGACTGTTCCGATGAGCACAGCCGACACCCCCGACAGTCCGGCAGGTGGCCGCGAGGCACCTGGCGAGACGATCGCGCCGACACCCGCCGCGAAATTGCCAGCGGTGCTGCCGCCCGAGGCGAGCGGGCGCCGACGGCGGCGGTGGCCGAAAGGCGCCCTGCTGTTGCTGGTGTTGCTGGCGGGCGGGATCGGCGGTGGTGGCTACTGGTGGCTCCATTCGGGGCCGCCGGTGCCGCCCGGCATCGCCTTCGGCAACGGCCGCCTGGAGGCCGACGAAATCGACATCGCAACGAAGTTCGCCGGCCGCGTCGCCAAGCTCGCAGCCGATGAGGGCGATATGGTGAAGGCCGGCCAAATCGTTGCGGCGATGGACACGCGCGACCTCGAAGCCTCGCTGAAGAAGGCCGAGGCGCTGGCGAGCCAGGCAGAGCGCACGCTCGACGAGGCGCGCGCCAATCTCGAACAGCAGCAGAGCCAAGCGCGGCTGGCCCAGCAGGAACTCGACCGTACCGCCGCTCTCGTGCCGCGGGGTTATGCGACGGCGGAACTGCTCGACCAGCGACGCCAGCAGCGCGACGCCGCCATCGCCGCGCAAAAGGCCGCGGCAGAGCGGGTCGGCGCCGCCGAACACGCGCTCCATGCCGCCAGCCAGGATGTCGAGCTCTACCGGATCAACATTGCCGACAACACGCTCGTCGCGCCGCGAGACGGCCGTATTCAGTACCGGGTCGCCAATGTCGGCGAGGTGCTGGCGGCAGGCGGCAGGGTCTTCACGATGCTCGACACCGCCTATGTCTACATGGACATCTACCTGCCAACGGCGGGGGCCGGGCGCGTCAGGCTCGGCTCCGATGCCCGCATCGTTCTCGACGCCTACCCCGATCACCCGATCCCGGCCAAGGTGGCGTTCATCGCGACGCAGGCGCAATTTACCCCGAAGACCGTCGAAACCCGGGACGAGCGCGACAAGCTGATGTTCCGGGTCCGCGTGCGGATCGATCCCGACCGGCTGCGCGACCGCGCCGAACTCGTGCGCAGCGGCCTGCCCGGAGTCGGCTACGTGCGCACCGATCCAGCCGTCGCGTGGCCCGCGCGATTGGAGGGTAAGGCGGCGTCATGAGCGATGGCGGCGGCCTCGTCGCGCGCCTCGACGAGGTCACGCAGCGCTATCGCGCAGCGGTCGCGCTCGACGCGGTGACGCTTGCCATACCGGCGGGCTGCCTCGTCGGGCTGATCGGCCCGGACGGCGTCGGCAAGTCGACGCTGCTCGGCATCGTCGCCGGCGCCCGGCAGATCCAATCGGGGAGGGTCGAGGTGCTCGGCGGCGACATGGCCGACGCCGCGCATCGCACCCGGGTCTGCCCGCGCATCGCCTACATGCCACAGGGATTGGGGAAGAATCTCTATCCCGACCTCAGCGTGCGCGAGAACATCGAGTTCTTCGGCCGCCTGTTCGGGCAATCGCGCGCCGAGCGCAACAGCCGCATCGCCGAGCTGCTCGACAGCACCGGCCTTGCGTCGTTCGCCGGCCGTCCAGCGAAAAAACTGTCGGGCGGCATGCGACAGAAGCTCGGACTGTGCTGCTCCCTCATCCACGATCCCGATCTGTTGATCCTCGACGAGCCGACAATCGGCGTCGACCCGCTGTCGCGCCGCCAGTTCTGGGAGCTGATCGGCCGGATGCGGCTGCGGCGGCCAGGGATCAGCATCGTCGTGGCGACCGCGTACATGGAGGAGGCCGAGCGTTTCGACCGGCTCGTTGCGATGAATGCCGGCCGGATTACCGCGGCGGGGTCGCCATCCGAGCTCAAGGCGGCGACCGGGGCGGACACCGTCGAAGAGGCTTTTATCGCGCTGCTGCCCGAGCGACAGCGCACCGGCCACGCTGCGCTGCAAATCGCGCCGCGCCGATTTGGCAATGGCGAGCCGGTGATCACGGCGCGCAACCTCACGCGGCGGTTCGGCGACTTCACGGCGGTCGACCGGGTCAGCTTCACGATCGAACGTGGCGAGATCTTCGGCTTTCTCGGGTCGAACGGCTGCGGCAAGACGACGACGATGAAGATGCTGACCGGGTTGTTGCCGGCCAGCGCAGGCGAGGCGCTGTTGTTCGGTCGGCCGCTTGATGCGAGCGACCTGAAGACGCGCAACCGGGTCGGCTACATGTCGCAATCGTTCTCGCTCTATGCCGAGCTGACGGTGCGGCAGAACCTCGACCTGCACGCCCGCCTGTTCCACCTGCCAGCAGCCAGGGCCAAGGCGCGGATCGGCGATCTGGTCGCGGGCTTCGGCCTTGGCGAGTTTCTCGACCAGCGCGCGGCCGATCTGCCGCTCGGCATCCGCCAGTGGTTGTCGCTTGCCGTCGCCATCGTTCACGAGCCGGAGATGCTGATCCTCGACGAGCCGACCTCGGGGGTCGATCCCCTAGCGCGCGACCGCTTCTGGGAATTGCTGATCGACCTGTCGCGCAATCAGGGCGTGACGATCTTCGTCTCGACCCATTTCATGAACGAAGCCGAACGCTGCGACCGGATTTCGCTGATGGATTCGGGGCGCGTGCTGGCGACCGACACGCCGGCGGGGCTGATCGCGGCGCGCGGCGTCGCAAGCCTCGAAGACGCCTTCATCGGCTACCTCGAAGAAGCCAACCTGGCCCGCGTCGGCGGCGCGGGGGCAGCGGAACCGTTATCGCAGGTGCTGCCGAGCGCAGCCGATGCGCCCCGGCAGCGGTCAGGGCCGCCGCCATCGTTCAGCCCGCGCCGGCTCATGGCCTACGCGATCCGCGAGGCGCTCGAATTGCTGCGCGACCCGATCCGGGTCGGCTTTGCGCTGTTCGGCACCGCCTTTCTGATGCTGGTCTTCGGTTTCGGCATCTCGACCGATGTCGACAAACTGTCCTTCGCCGTGCTCGACCGCGACCAGGGCCATGCAAGCCGCGCCTACCTCGAAGAGCTGCGGGGCTCAGCGTATTTCGTCGAAAAGCCGCCACTCGCCGATTACGCCGACCTCCAACGCCGACTCGCCAGCGGCGGGGTCGATTCCGCCATCGAGATCCCGCCCGGTTTCGGCCGCGACATTGCACGCGGCCGGCCGACCGCGGTCGCCGCCTGGGTCGATGGCGCCAGGCCCTTTGTCGCGCAGACCATCCGCGGCTATCTGCAGGGCGTGCACCTGCAATATCTGAGCGATCCGGCCGTCAAGACAACGCGGCCGGCACCGCCGCAGCCCGTCACCGTCGCCGTCCGCTTCAAATACAACCAGGATTTCGACAGCATCTATGCGATGGTGCCCGCCAGCATCTCCCTGCTGCTGGCGCTGTTTCCGGCGATCCTGATGGCGCTTGCCATCGTCCGGGAAAAGGAGCTCGGCTCGATCACCAACCTCTATGTCACGCCGGTCACGCGCATCGAATTTCTGCTCGGCAAGCAGTTGCCCTATATCGCGGTGGCTCTCATCAACTTCGCCTTGATGTTCGTCATGGCGGTGATGGTCTTCCGGGTGCCATTGAAGGGCAGTTTTTTGACCCTGCTGCTCGGCGTCGTGATCTACGTCACGACGACGACGGCCTACGGCATGGTGGTCTCGGCCTTCACCCGCACGCAGATCGCCGCACTGTTCGGCACCGCCATCCTGACCGTGCTGCCGGCGACGATGTTTGCCGGCATGTCCGTCCCGGTGTCGTCGCTGACCGGGATCGGGCGGATCATGGGGCGCGGCTTCCCGATGAGCTATTTCTTGCCCATCAGCGTCGGCACCTTCACCAAGGGCCTCGGCTTTGCCGATCTCGCCGGCAACCTCGCCGCCCTCCTGCTCTTCGTCCCGATCTTGACCCTGATGAGCCTCCTCCTGCTGCGCAAGCAGGAACGCTAGGGCGCCGCGGTGCAGAAAATCGCCAACATCTTCTGGCTCGGCACCAAGGAGCTGCGCAGCTTCTTCAACGATTACGTGCTCTTGGGGCTGGTCATCTATGCCTTTTCGATCGCGGTGATCGCGCAGGCGCAAGGCGCTCTGCAGGAGGTCAACAATGCCTCGGTCGGCATTGTCGACGAGGATAATTCGGTGCTGTCGCGCCGGATTGCCGACGCTTTCCTGCCGCCTTATTTCCAGCGGCCGCAGCCGATCGCCGAGCGCGACATCGTGCCGTTGATGAACAGCGGCCGCTACACCTTCGTCATCGACATCCCGCCGAATTTCCAGCGCGACGTGGTGGCCCGCCACCAGCCTGCCATTCAGCTCCTCGTCGATGCGACCGCGATGGTGCAGGCGGGGCTCGGATCGAGCTATGCACAGCAGATCATCACCACTGAGATCGCCGATTTCCTGTCCCGCGCCGAGGGCGGCGCGCCGCCGGCGGTCGATCTCGTCGTGCGCATCGCGTTTAATCCCAACGTGACGACGGCGTGGTTCACCAGCGTCATGGCGATCCTCAATGACGTCTCGATGCTGGCGATCCTCCTCTCCGGCGCCGCCATCATCCGCGAGCGGGAGCACGGCACGATGGACCACCTCTTGGTGATGCCGGTGACGCCGTTCGAGATCGCAATGTCGAAGATCTGGGCCAACGGCCTGGTGATCACGATGGCGGTCGGACTGTCGCTGACGATCGTCGTGCGCGGGCTGCTCGGCGTGCCGGTCGCCGGGTCGGTCCCGCTGTTCATGCTCGGCGTCGTCATCTACCTGTTCTTTGCGACGGCGATCGGCATTTTTCTCGGCACCGTCGCGCGCTCGATGCCGCAGCTCGGCCTGCTGTTCATCCTCGTCTTTCTGCCGATGAACATGCTGTCGGGGAGCAACACCCCGCTCGAAAGCATGCCGCCCTGGCTGGCGACGATCATGCAGGCATCGCCCTCGACGCATTTTGTTTCGTTCGCCCAGGCGATCCTCTACCGCGGCGCCGGCTTCGAAGTGGTGTGGCCGCAATTCCTGATGGTCGCGGTCATCGGCGGCCTGTTCTTCGGCCTGGCGTTGCTGCGCTTCCGCAGGGTCGCCGCTGCCGCTTTATGACGGGGACCGGCCGTGGATTGAGTTGGATCAATCACAGTGGTGCCGAAACCGCGGTAAAAGCCGGCCGTCATGGCCGCTGCCGCTCTCCGCGATCTTCCCCCTGAGCTTGCCGCACTCGGCGATCTCGCCCTCGATCTGCGCTGGACCTGGAGCGACGAGGCTGACGCGCTGTGGCAGCGGCTCGACGCAGGCTCCTGGGAAGCGACGCTGAACCCCTGGACCCTGCTGCAGGACGTCGCGCCGCAGAAGCTCGCCGCGCTCGTTGCCGACCCGGCCTTTACCGCCGACCTCGCCCGCCTGGCTGAGGCACGCCGCACCTATCTCGGCATGCCCGGCTGGTTTGCGACAACCTATGGCGAGGCTGCGCTGCGGCGCGTCGCCTATTTCAGCATGGAGTTCGGCGTCGGCGAGGCGCTGCCGCTCTATGCCGGCGGGCTCGGCGTTCTGGCCGGGGATTATCTGAAGACCGCCAGCGATCTCGGTGTGCCGGTGATCGGCATCGGGCTGTTGTACAGCGAAGGCTATTTCCGCCAGTACATCGATGCTGCGGGATGGCAGCGCGAAGCCTATCCCTCCAACGACCCTGGCTCGCTGCCGATCCGGCCGGCGCTCGGCCCCGACGGCGGCCGCCTGCGCATCCCGTTCGACCTGCCGGGGCGCCGGCTGATGCTGCGGGTCTGGCAGGCGCAGGTCGGGCGCGTCTCGCTCTACCTGCTCGACGCCAACGATCCGATCAACCGGCCGGCCGACCGGGCGATCACCGAGCGGCTCTACAACGCCAACCCCGAGACCCAGCTGTTGCAGGACATGGTGCTCGGCGTCGCCGGCTGGCGGATCGTCGAGGCGATCGCGCCGGATACCGAGATCTGCCATCTGAACGAGGGCCACACCGCCTTTGTCGTGCTCGAGCGGGCGCGCTGTTTTCAGCGCCGCTCGGGGTTGACTTTCTGGGAGGCGCTGTGGGCCACCCGCGCCGGCAATGTCTTCACCACGCATACGCCGGTCGATACCGGCGCCGGCCGCTTCTCGACGTCGATGATCGCCGCCTACGCCCGCCACCTCGACCGGTTTCTCGACGACGTCGGGGTTCCGCTTGCCGACCTCCTGGCGCTCGGCCGGGTTGACCCGAATGATGCCGACGAGCCGTCAATATGGCCTATCTGGCGATGCGCGGGTCGGCGCGCAGCATCGGCGTCAGCCGCCAGCATGGGGCGGTGAGCCGCCGCCTGTTTCAGCCGCTGTTCCCGCGCTGGCCCGAGCACGAGGTGCCGGTCGGGCACGTCACCAACGGCATCCACGTGCCGACGTGGGATTCGCCGGCCGCCGACCGTCTGTGGACCGCTGCCTGCGGCAAAGAGCGCTGGCGCTGCATTCCGAATACGCTCGCCGACCAGGTTGCCGGCCTCGACGATCGCGAGCTTTGGGCGATGCGCGGCGCCGGCCGCGAGGCGCTGGTCAACAACGTGCGGCGGCGCCTCGCGCGACAGCTCGGTGCCCGCGGCGACCCGCCCGAAAACGTCGCCGCCGCAGGGCAGGCGCTCGACCCCAACATTCTGACGCTCGGCTTTGCCCGCCGGTTCACCGGCTACAAGCGGCCCAACCTCTTGCTCCGCGATCCCCGCCGCTTGCGTGCCCTGCTGCTCGACCGGCATCGGCCCGTCCAGTTCGTCATCGCCGGGAAGGCGCATCCGGCGGACGACGACGGCAAGCGCATGATCCGGGAGTGGATCGTGCTGACGCAGGAACCGGAGCTGCGCGGGCGCATCGTTTTTCTCGACGATTACGATATGGATGTGGCGCAGGAGCTGGTCCAGGGCGTCGATGTTTGGATCAACACGCCGCGCCGCCCCTGGGAGGCTTGCGGCACCAGCGGGATGAAGGTGCTGGTCAATGGCGGCCTCAACCTGTCGGTGCGCGATGGCTGGTGGGAGGAAGCTTATGACCCGGAAGCCGGCTGGGCGGTCGGC
>DASYUS010000225.1:0-2506 GCA_036000945.1 Allostellaceae bacterium | reverse complement strand
CATTGCGCGGCGCGCGTACGTGTGACGAGGCCTGCGCGCTCCAGCACCTTCAGGTGCTTGGAGATGGCCGGAAGGCTGATCGTGAACGGTTCGGCCAGCACCATGACCGTGGTCTCGCCGGCCGCCAGCCGCGCCAGGATCGCGCGCCGGGTCGGATCGGCGAGAGCGCCGAACGTGGCGCTGAGAGCATCGGATGCAGCCATATTTTACCAGCACGATAATTAACTAATTAGTTAAATATAAGACAACCGAACGCATGTCAAGCCCGTTTCGATGCGACGCGCGTTAACCGGCCCTGCCGCTCCTCGACGGGGTCGGCCAGCTAGGCGCCGCGTCGGCCGAGCGGTCCTGGCCGACCGGCCATCGTGTCGCGCGCCGTCTCGTATTCGATCTCGGCGTCCAGCTTGGCGCCGAGCAGGACCACGATGACCGACAACCAGATCCACAACATGAAGCCGATGATCGCGCCGAGCGACCCATACGTCTTGTTGAAGGTACCGAAATTCGCGGCGTAGTAGGAAAACAATGCGGATACGGCGAGCCACCCCAGCGCAGCGGTTCCGCTGCCCCAGCTGATCCATCGCCACTCCGCGTTACCCCGACAGGGGCCGTAGCGATAAACGAAGGCGAGCGCGATGGCGACGAGCACCCCCATCAGCGGCCACCGCGCGAGGTCGATGACCCTCCCGCTGATTGACGGGAGGTAGCCAAGGATCGCCGGTACCGCGACGATGCACGTCATTGCGACGATAAGGAACGCTATCATCGCAATCGTGAACGCCAAGGTCACGGCATGGAACTCGAGGAAGCCGCGCCTTTCCCGCTCGCGATAAACGACGTTGAGAGCGTCGAACAGCGCCTTGATCCCGCCATTGGCGCTCCATAGTGAGATAAGGATGCCGGTGGTGAAGCCGATGGTCAGCGAGCCGCTTCCCTGCGACGAAAGATGGGCAAGCTGATCTTTGATGACCGTCACGCCGCCGCTCGGCAGAATGCCGGATACGGCGTCGAGACCCCCGCCAATGGCTGCGGGATCGGCGAACAGGCCGTAAACCGACACCAGCGCAGCGATGCCCGGAAACAGCGCGAGCAGCGTGTAGAACGCCACTCCCGCCGCATTCGCCAGAATGCGGTCGTCGTAGATATCCCGGTAGACGCGCAACAGGACGTACTTCGAGACGCCCGCAGGTTCGCGCGCCGGCAAATCGGGACTGCTGTCGCGCACCCTCTCGCGGCGCGGACGCGGCGCATGGCGCCGGACATCGCGGTCGAGAAGGTGAACATCGCCCATGCCCGCTACGCCGTGGCTGTCGAGGTCGGGAGGAAGCCGGTATCCTTTATCAGTTGAACCCGGCTGTGTCGGGCCCGGTTCCGCCGGCAGGCCCCGGGGTGCGGAGCAGTGTGGCGCGGTGCGAACAAGCCTGCTTAGATGATGCCGATTGCGGCCTGACGGAGCGCCCCCGATGCCGAATACTGAACCGCACCGCCTCTCGGCGACGATTTTGGCGCGACTTGTCGAAGCAGGCGAACTGAGCGCCGAGGCGGTTGTCCGCAGTTGCCTCGAACGCATCGGGGAACGCGAGCCGATGGTGCGCGCCTGGGCTCATCTCGACCGCGAGCAGGCGCTCGCTGCGGCGCGCGAATGCGACAGGGGCGGCAGGCGCGGCGTGCTCCGCGGCGTGCCGTTCGGCGCCAAGGACATTTTCGATACCGCCGACATGCCGTCGGGCTACGGCTCGCCGATTTATACCGGCTGCCGGCCAAGCTTCGATGCAAGCGGAGTGGCGCTGCCGCGCGCCGCCGGTGCGATCCTTCTCGGCAAGACTGTCACCACCGAGTTCGCCAACCGCCACCCCGGCCCGACGGCGAACCCGCATAACCCGGCCCACAGCCCCGGCGGCTCATCGAGCGGCTCGGCGGCGGCAGTCGCCGATTTCATGGTGCCGCTGGCGATCGGCACGCAAACCGGCGGCTCGGTCATTCGCCCGGCGGCCTATTGCGGGGTCGTCGGCTTCAAGCCGAGCTATGGTCTGTTCCCGCCGGCCGGGATGCACCCGAACACCGAAAGCCTCGACACGGTCGGCGCGATGGCGCGCTCGGTCGAGGATATTGCGCTCTTCCGCGCCGCGCTGATGGCGATCCCCTACGAGAAGCCGGCAATACCCGAGCGGCCGCCGCGGCTCGCGCTCTGTCGCACGATGCATTGGGACCGGGCGCAGCCCGAGGGCAAGGCCGTGCTTGAAGCTGCGGCGGCACGGCTCAAGGCCGCCGGCGCCGAGATCGTCGACAGCGAGTTGCCCGCCGAATGCGCCGACATTTCCGAGGTCCAGTCGCGGCACAGCTATTACGAGGCGCCGCGCGTCCATGCCCCGGAACTGCATCGCCATGCCAGCCTGCTCAGCAGCGATCTGTTGGATCAGGGCAAGATCGCCGCCGGCCGCAAGTTGAGCCTCGATGATTTCCGCGCCGCGTGGCGCCGTGCCGACCGAGCCCGGGCATCGGCGAC
>DASYUS010000224.1:0-5569 GCA_036000945.1 Allostellaceae bacterium | reverse complement strand
CGTCAACAGTCTTCGGCCCCGCGGCCAAGGTGCTGAATTGCGTTGCAGAAAATTGACGTCGCTGCGCGCCGCGGCCTATGGTGCGGCGCCCGATTCATTCCGATCGAGGAGGCAGCGATGAGCCGAGTCGATGATGCACGCACCCGACTCGACGCCGCTCTGCGGCGCCTGGATGCGGCGCTGCGCACAGCCGAGGCGGCGGCTGTTGCCGCCGGCGAATCCCGCGATCGCAAGATTGCCGCACTCGTCGCCGAGCTCTCGGCGCTGCGCCAGGAGCGCGACACGCTCGGCCAGGCGGCCGACCTTGCCGCCACGCGTATCGACGCGGTGATCGACCGGCTCCGCCTCTCGGGCGAACGCTGATGGCTCAGATCACCGTCACGGTTCACGAACGCCCCTACCAAGTCCTATGTGAGGACGGACAGGAAGAGCATGTCCGCCGCCTCGCGGCCTATGTCGACCAGCGGGTGCGCGAGGTCGCCGGAAAATCCGGCGTGCCGGGGCCGGCCGGCCAGGTCACCGAATCGCGGCTGCTGGTGATGGCGGCTCTGATGGTCGCCGACGAGCTGGGCGAGACCTATGACGAGCTCGAAGCGCTGCGCCAGGCGCCGCCCAAGACCGTGCCCGACCCGGCCACGCTCAAGGCCGCCGACGAGGCGCGGGCGATGGCGTCGGCCGCGCGCGCCCAGCTCGCCGAAGCTGAAGCCGCGCTGCGGGCCGCGTCGCAGCGCTCGGCCGAGGCCGAAGCGGCACGCAACGCGGCCGATGCCGATGCGGAGCGCGATCGCGCGGCCCTGGCGACGATCGAACAGCGTGCTGCGGTAGCCGAGCAGCGGGCAGCGGCCGCTGAACAACGCGCTGCCGCGGCTGAGGAAGCGACACGCGCCGCCGAGGCGCGGGCGCGGGACCTCGGCGATGCCGTGCGTAACGCCCAAGCCGCGGCGACGCAGGCCGAAGCGGCGTTGCAGGCGGCGGGACGGCGGATCGCCGAAAGCGATGCCCTCGTCCACGAAGCGGAGACGGAGCGCGCGGCGATGCGCGCCACCCTCGCCAGTCTCAGCGCCCAAAGCGCCAACGCGCGCGATGCCGACGACGTCCTGGCCTCTGGACTCGAGGCGCTGGCGGAGCAGATTGACGGCATGGCCGCGCGCGTCGAGCGCAGCGCCGCCCGGTAGTGGGAAAGCCCTGTGCGGCTTCCCCTTGTTCCGATCCCGCTTCGAGCCTAAGTTGCCATCAGGACGGGGCTACGGGGCGCGTCAGGCAACGTTATCCCTGGGGCTATAAGTATCTCTCGGGAGCTGTCTCTACCGGGCCCGTGGGTTCGGCATATGGCGCCCACCTGCTTACTGCAGGCCACAGAGGATACAAACGCCAACGGCCGCTGTGGCTCCGTCCGACCTCTAAGCGCCTTCCCGGCGCCCTTTCCAGCCAACCCTTTCCGCAATGAGCGATATCGACGAGGAGAAACGCGCGCTTCGAGTCCGGGCCGCGGAAAAGCGCCGCGTTGCCCACGGTGCCGATGCCGACGGGCGTTCCGGGGTGGCGGTTCGTGATCATGCGCTTGCTGGATTGCCGGTCGCCAAGGCCGCCGTGATCGGCGGCTACTGGCCGATCGGCACTGAGATGAACGTCCACCCGCTGCTCGTGGCACTTCACGAACGGGGCCATGTCATCGGCTTGCCGCACGCGCATCGCGGCCAGCCGATGACCTATCACCGCTGGCAGCCGAACGACCGGCTGGCTCCCGGTATCTTCGGCATCGCCATGCCCGATCGCCGCACGCCGGAGGTCGCACCCGACATCCTGCTGATGCCGCTCCTGGCGTTCGATCGACAGGGCAACCGCCTCGGCTACGGCAGCGGATACAACGACCGCACCATTCCGGTTTTGCGGGCGCGCAAGGCCCTTCTTTGCGTCGGTATTGCCTATGCTGCGCAGGAGTTCGACTATGTCCCGCACAACGCACTCGATCAGCGCCTTGATTGGATGGTAACGGAGAGGGGCGTGCGCCGCGCTGAGCGTCGGCGCTTCCTCTGGCTGCGGCGGTTCTTCGATTCATGAAAGTTCTTTTTTGCGGCGATATCGTCGGCCGATCGGGCCGCGAAGCGGTCCTCAAGCGTATTCCCGAACTGCGCAAGCGCCTCGATCTCGATTTCGTCTTCGCCAACGGCGAGAACGCGGCCGGCGGGTTTGGCATCACGGCCGCGATTGCGCGCGAGTTTTACGAGTGCGGCGTCGATTGCCTGACCACCGGCAACCATGTCTGGGACCAGCGCGAGATCATTACCCATATCGGCGGTGACCCGAAGCTGCTGCGGCCGGCGAATTTTCCCAAGGCCACGCCGGGTCGCGGCATCGGCGTCTATTCGACGAGGACCGGCAAGTCGGTGGTGGTGATCAACGTCATGACGCGGCTATTCATGGATCCGCTCGATGATCCCTTCCAGGCGCTCGAGACCGCGCTCGCCCAGCACCGGCTTGGGCCGTCCGCGGCGGCGATCCTGATCGATCTGCACGGCGAGGCGACCTCGGAGAAGCAGGCGCTGGCTTACATGGTCGACGGCCGCGCCTCGCTCGTCGTCGGCTCGCACAGCCATGTGCCGACGGCCGACGCCCGTGTCATGCCCGGCGGTACCGGCTATCAGACCGATGCCGGGATGTGCGGCGACTACGATTCCATCATCGGCATGAAGAAGGACGTCGCCACCCAGCGCTTCATCCGCAAGATGCCGGGCGAGCGCCTGACCCCGGCCGAGGGCGAAGGCACGTTGTGCGCCATCTACGCCGAGCTCGACGATGCCACCGGGCTGGCCAAGCGCGTAGCACCGGTGCGGCTCGGCGGCCAGCTTGCCGAGGCGATGCCCTAGTCAGGGAAGATTGGCCCCAATGCGGCCATATTGCTTTGGTAGGACCCGGTGCTTAGGGCCCTGACTTAGCACCAAATCTGGTATATGTTCTTATTTTGATCCCGAGGGATTGCGGTGCCGCCCCGATTGGCGGCTTTCGCGATTCCCGTCAGAGAATAAACAACACGTCGCGGACGAGGACATGGCGGGCCATTCCCAATTCAAAAACATCATGCACCGCAAGGGCAAGCAGGATGCCAAGCGGGGCAAGCTCTTCACCAAGCTGATTCGCGAAATCATGACCGCGGCGCGGACCGGCTTGCCCGATCCCGCGTCGAATCCGCGCCTGCGCGCCGCGGTGCTGGCGGCGCGCGAAGCCAATATGACCAAGGACACGGTCGACCGCGCCATCAAGCGCGGCTCTGGCCAGGACGGCGGCGAGGCATACGAAGAGGTGCGTTACGAAGGCTACGGTCCCGGCGGCGTCGCCGTGATCGTCGAGGCGCTGACCGACAACCGCAACCGCACCGCCAGCGAAGTGCGCTCGATCTTCACCAAGCACGGCGGCTCGCTCGGCGAGACGAATTCCGTTGGTTTCATGTTCATCCATGTTGGCGAGATCCTTTATCCGGTCGCCGCCGCATCGGCCGACGCGATATTTGAGGCGGCGCTCGATGCCGGCGCGGATAACGTCGAAAGCGGAACCGAGACGCACGAGATTCTGACCAGCGTCGAGGGCTTTACCGCGGCGCGCGACGGGCTGGAGAAGAAGTTTGGCAGCCCGCGCAGCGCCAGGCTCGTCTGGCGGCCGCAGAACACGACACCGGTCAACGAAGAGACGGCGAAGACCTTGTTCGAGTTGATCGAAGCGCTCGAGGATAGCGACGACGTCCAGACCGTCTATTCGAACGAGGACGTGCCCGAGGCCGTGCTCGCGAAGCTGGAAGCCGCCTCGTGACAGCGTCCCGCCCGGCCGGCGCGTTGCGCGTCCTCGGGATCGACCCGGGTCTGCGTGTCACCGGCTGGGGGGTGATTGACTGCTTGGGTGCGCGCCTGATCCATGTCGCCAACGGACGGGTCGTCTCGGACAGCGACCGGCCGGTGGCCGAGCGCCTGGTCCAGCTCAGCGACGGACTCTCGGCGGTGCTTGCCGAATTCGCTCCCGACGCGGCGGCGGTCGAGGAGACCTTCGTCAACAAGAACCCGACCTCGACGCTCAAGCTCGGGCTGGCGCGGGGCATCGCCCTGCTCGTGCCGGCGCAAGCCGGTGTCTTCGTCGGCGAATACGCGGCCAACGCGATCAAGAAATCGGTGGTCGGCGTCGGGCACGCGGCGAAGGAGCAGGTGCAGATGATGGTCGCGCGCCTCCTGCCCGGTGTGGCGCTTGCAGGGCCGGATGCCGCCGATGCGCTCGCCGTGGCCATCTGTCACGCGCATCATGCGGCCACCGCCATGGCGTGGCAGACCCGCATTGCGGCCGGGGCGCGCGGATGATCGCCAAGCTCACCGGCAAGCTGGATTCCATCGGGCGCGATCACGTCGTGATCGATTGCGGCGGCGTCGGTTATTTCGTGCGCTGCCCGGGACGCACATTGGGCAGCCTGCCGGCGCCCGGTGAAACCGCCAGCCTGTCGATCGAGACGCTGGTGCGTGAGGACGCGATCGATCTCTACGGCTTCGCCGATCCGGCGGAACGTGACTGGTTCCGCCTGCTGATGACGGTCCAGGGCGTGGGCGCGCGGGTCGCCATCTCGCTGCTCTCGGCACTCAACGCGGCAGACTTGGCCAACGCCATCGCGAACGAAGACAAGACGATGCTGACGCGCGCCGACGGCGTTGGCCCGAAGCTCGCCACCCGCCTCGGCGTCGAGCTCAAGGACAAGGTCGTCACCATGGCGCTCGGGCGCGGCGTGCCAACGCTATCGCCGGCGACCGTGCCGTCGTTGGCCGGTGACGCGGCCGCCGCCGATGCCGTCTCGGCCCTGGTCAATCTCGGCTACCGCCGGCCCGAAGCCGCGGGCGCGATCGAGCGGGCGATGAAGAAGCTCGGCAAGGGGGCGCGGGTCGAAGCCCTCATCCCCGCCGGGCTTAAGGAGCTGGGCACGTGACCCGGCCTTCGCTAAAGCTACGGCGGGCGAGTCCCGTGCGTCGAAGCTCCGGTAGGAGCGAAGTCGCATGAGCGACGCCGGCTCTGCGGGTGCGCGCAAGGTGGCGCCCGAGTTCACCGAGGGCGATAGCGGTGAGATCGGCCTGCGCCCGGTTACGCTCGACGATTTCATCGGCCAGAAGCAGGCCCGCGAAAACCTGCGCGTCTTCGTCCAGGCGGCGCGCGGGCGCAGCGAGGCGCTCGATCATGTGCTGCTGCACGGCCCCCCCGGTCTCGGCAAGACGACGCTGGCGCAGATCATCGCGCGCGAGCTTGGCGTCGGGTTTCGCGCGACCTCCGGACCGGTCATCGTCCGGGCCGGCGATCTGGCGGCGCTGCTGACCAATCTGCAGCCGCGCGATGTGCTGTTCATCGACGAGATTCACCGGCTGGCCCCCGCGGTCGAGGAGATCCTCTACCCCGCGATGGAGGATTTTCAGCTCGATCTGATCATCGGCGAAGGTCCGGCCGCGCGGTCGGTGCGCATCGACCTGCCCCCGTTCACGCTGGTCGGGGCTACGACGCGCTCGGGCCTGGTGACGACGCCGCTGCGCGACCGCTTCGGCATTCCGCTGCG
>DASYUS010000223.1:0-2752 GCA_036000945.1 Allostellaceae bacterium | reverse complement strand
TGGCGGAAACTTTGCGTCCGCACGTGCTCGTCGTCGGTGGCGGGCCGGGCGGCTATGTCGCGGCGATCCGCGCCGGCCAGCTCGGCCTCGACACCGTTCTGGTCGAGGCCGAGAAGAAGCTTGGCGGCACCTGCCTCTTGTGCGGCTGCATTCCATCGAAGGCGTTGATCCACGCCGCCGACGCCTTCGCCGGCATTACCGGCGCAACGCCCCTCGGGATCACGGTCGAGGCACCGCCGCGCCTCGACTTCGCAAAGACCATCGCCTGGAAGGACGGCATCGTCGACCGCTTGTCGAACGGCGTCGCTGGTCTTCTCTCCCGCGCCAAGGTGCGTGTCGTCGAAGGCTGGGCGCGCTTCTCCGACGCCAAGAACTGCATCGTCGAGACGGCCTCGGGCGCCGTTTCGATCACCGCCGAGCACGTCATCCTCGCTGCCGGCTCGGAGCCGGTGGCGCTGCCCGGGCTGCCGTTCGGCGGCAACGTCATTTCCTCGACCGAAGCCCTGTCGTTGCCTGCGATGCCGCAGCATCTTGCCGTCGTCGGCGCCGGCTATATCGGCCTCGAACTCGGCATCGCCTTCAGAAAGCTCGGCGCCGCTGTAACGATCGTCGAGGCCGCCGACCGCATCCTGCCGCGCTACGATGCGGCGCTGACGACGCCGGTCCGGCGCTGGCTCACCCGCGCCGGCGTCGCGCTGCATCTCGGGGCGACGGTGAAAGGGCTCGACGAGGAGGGGCGTCTCGCGGTCGAGACCGCCGGTGGCCCGCTCGCGCTTGCCGCCGACCGGGTCCTTGTCACGGTCGGCCGGCGCCCGCTGACCGAGGGCTGGGGCCTCGATGAGATGGCGCTCGACAGGGCGGGTCCCTTCGTAAAGGTCGACGACCAGTGCCGCACCGCGATGCGCAACGTCTGGGCGATCGGCGACCTCGTCGGCGAACCGATGCTGGCGCACAAGGCGATGGCGCAGGGCGCGATGGTCGCCGAGATCATCGCCGGACAGCGCCGGCATTTCGACCCGGCCTCGGTCGCCGCAATCGTCTTCAGCGAGCCGGAGATCGTCGTCGCCGGGATGCTGCCGGACGAGGCGGCGAGCGCCGGCATCGATGCTGCCGCCTCGGTCTTTCCGTTCGCTGCCAGCGGCCGCGCCCTGACCCTCGAAGCCGGCGCCGGCGGTGGCTTTGTCCGCATCCTCGCGCGGCGCGACGACCAGCGCATCCTCGGCATCCAGGCGGTGGGACACCAGGTCAGCGAACTGGCCGGCGAGTTCGCCCATGCGCTGGCAATGGGCGCCGTGCTCGACGATGTCGCGCACACGATCCACGTCCACCCGACTTTGGGCGAAGCCTTCGGCGAAGCCGCTCTCCTCGGCCTCGGCCACGCGCTGCACCTCTAGGAAGAAATCGCATTCCCGGCGAAGGCCGGGATCCACTTCTCGGCCAAACGAGCGGTGGACGCATGGGTCCCGGCTTTCGCCGGGAATGCGGTGGTTCTAATGTGGGGGTTCAGCAAGAGGAGGCCGCGCCATGATCACCGCCGATCTCACCGGAAAGACCGCGCTCGTCACCGGCGGCGCCTCGGGCATCGGGCTGGCGACGGTCGAGGCGTTTGCGCGCGCCGGGGCGACCGTCGCGCTCAACCACCTCGCCGACGATCCGCGTGGCGCCGAGCAGGTCGAGCGGCTGAGGGCGGCGGGGCATCGCGTCATCGCCGCCCCCGGCAACGTCGCGCGGCCCGGCGAGGCCGAGGCGATGACAAGCCGCGCGATCGACGCGTTAGGGCGTCTCGATTTCCTCTTCAACAATGCCGGGACCCCGGCGACCCCGGCGCCGATCCCGTTTGCCGAATTCGACCGGCTGACCGAGGAGTTCTGGCAGGCGATCCTCAACACCAACCTGATCGGCCCGTTCCGCTGCACCCATGCCGCCGTCGGCGCGCTGAAGGCGGCGAAGGGCGCCATCTGCAGCACCGCCTCGATCGCCGGCGTGCAGGGCAGCGGCAGCAGCATCCCCTACGCGACGAGCAAGGCCGGGGTCATCAACCTGACGCGCAGCCTCGCCCGCACGCTGGCGCCGGAGATCCGCGTCAACGCGGTGGCGCCCGGCTTTGTCGACAGCCCGTGGAACAAGGATTGGCCGGCCGACCGCAAGGCGCAGTCGATCGAGCGGACGCCGCTGAAACGCGCCTGCCGGCCGGAGGACATCGCCGAGGTGGTGTTTTTTCTGTGCGCCGGCGCGGCGATGGTCACCGGCCAGACGATCATCGTCGACGGCGGGCTGACGCTCTGAGCCCGGGAGAGGCGGGTTGATGGAGATCGATTTTCGCACCGAGCCCTCGCGCTATCGGCATTGGCGGCTCGCTTTTGATGGTTCGGTCGCGACGCTGACGCTCGATGTCGACCCCGCCGGCGGGATTTTCCCCGGCACCGAGCTGAAGCTGAATTCCTACGATCTCGGCGTCGATATCGAGCTGGCCGACGCCGTAAACCGGCTGCGGTTCGAGCATCCCGAGGTGCGTTGCGTCGTGATCCGCTCGGGCAAGCGGAACGTGTTCTGCGCCGGCGCCAATATCGGCGCCCTATCGCGCGCCTCGCACCAGCACAAGGTCAATTTCTGCAAGTTCACTAACGAGACGCGCCTGGCGGCAGTTCCTGCACGCCCACGCCGCGACAATGCTTGCCGCGGACTTCTTTCACGTGGACTGCGCGGTAACCCTTGAGCGCCCGTATTGCCTATGCGTCATCGACGTCGGCTC
>DASYUS010000222.1:0-2988 GCA_036000945.1 Allostellaceae bacterium | reverse complement strand
CCTCTCTCACCGGGGTTGCGTGGTCGGGTCGTGAGCGAAGGGTGGCAAGATAGTGTGACCGGCGAAACGCGCAAGGGGAGTTCGCGTTCCTGGACGCGTCGGGGGCTGTCGCCGCTCGCCGCGCTGGTGCGTCGGCACGACCGCGACCGCTACCAGACGGCCCTCTTTGCCCCGGCCGACCGGCGCGAGGCGCTGTTCGCGCTCTACGCCTTCAATTACGAAATCGCGCGGGTGCGCGAGACCGTCAGCCAGCCGATGCTCGGGCAGATCCGTCTGCAATGGTGGCGCGAGGCGATCGATGCCGCGTTTGCCGGCGGCGCCGTCCGGCAGCACGAGGTGGCTGTGCCGCTCGCCGTCGCGATCCGCGAGTTCCCGCTCAGTCGCGAGCCGTTCGATCGGATGATCGACACGCGCGAGTTCGATCTCGCCGACGAGCCGCCGGCGACGCTCGCCGCACTCGAGGAATACGCTGAGGGCACCTCGGCCACGGTGGTCCGCCTCGCCGTGCAAATCCTGACCGCAGACCGTGTCCTGGACCGCAGGCATCCCCTCGGCAATGCCCCCACCCTTCCCTCCCCCGCAAGCGGGGGAGGGCCAGGGAGGGGGTGGGAGGCTGCCCGGACGGCTGCCGTCGAGATCGGCATCGGCTATGCGCTGGCCGGGCTGGTGCGGGCGATGCCGTTCCACGCCCGCGCCGGGCGGTCCTATATCCCGGCGGAAGTCGGCGAGCGTCACCGCCTCGATCCGGCGGATTACGCGGGCCTGCGCGACAGCGCCGCGCTGCGGGCCGCCACCGCCGAGATCGCCGAGGCGGCCGCCAGCCATCTGCGGGCGGCGCGACGCCGTCGCCGCGAGGTTCCCCGGCAAATGCTCGCCGCGCTGTTGCCGGCGGTGGTGGCGCAGCACCACCTCGTCCGGCTGCGGCGCGCGGATTACAACCCGTTCGCCTCTGAATTGGCGATCCCAGACCCGCTGCAAGGCTGGCGGCTCTTCGCCGCCGCGCTGTCGGGCCGGTTCTGATTCAGCGGCCCTGGAAATCGGGCAGGCGGCGGTCGGCCATCGCCTTGATGCCTTCGCGGAAATCCTCGGTCTGGCGCAGCCAGTCCTGCTCGACCAGCTCGCGCTCGGTCGCCGCCTCGATCGCGTCGCAGAGGCCGCGGCGCAGCGTCTCGCGCGTCGCGACGACGGCGAGCGGCGCCGATTGCGCGATCTCCAGCGCCAGCGCCTGGGCGGCGCTGCGCACCTCGTCCTGCGGCACCAGCACATCGGCAAGCCCGATGCGCACCGCCTCGTCGCCGGAAATCCGCCGGCCGGTATAGAACAACAGCGCCGCCTGCTGCGGCCCGACGAGGCGCGGCAAGGTCACCGTCAGGCCAAAGCCGGGGTGAAAGCCGAGCCGGTTGAAATTGGCGCTGAACCGTGCCTCCGTGCAGGTCACCCGGAAATCGGGCACCAGCGCCAGGCCGAGCCCGCCGCCGACCGCGGCGCCGTGGATCGCGCCGATGATCGGGGTTTGCGTGCGGAAGAGGCGGATCCCCTCCTTGTAAAGGTGCTTGCCGCGGCCGCTCTTCGTCGCTTCCTGCACCGTGCCGGTGTCCATCCGCTTCGAGAAGTCGGCGCCGGCGCAGAAATGGCGCCCTTCGGCGGCGAGCACGATCGCGCGGCAAGCCGGATCGGCGTCGAGCCGCTCAAACGCCTCGCCGATCTCGGCGATCAGCGCGGCGTCGAAGAAATTGTTGGGCGGCCGGCGGATCTCGACCGTCGCCACCATGCCGTCGAGGCTGACGCCGATTTCGTTGAACCCGGTGTAGTCGGTCATGTTCCTGTCTCCTCAGGAAACCACGGAGGCACGAAGGCCGCTTCAGAACGCGGCGAGCGCGGCGTTCAGCGTCGCACTCGGCCGCATCGCCGCCGTGGTCTTGGCCGGATCGGGCAGATAATAACCGCCGGTATCCACCGGCTTACCCTGCGCGGCGATCAGCTCGGCGTTGATCTTGGCCTCGTTGGCCGCCAGCGCCTCCGCCAGCGGTTTGAAGCGCGCTGCCAGTGCCGGGCTGTTGTTCTGCCGGGCTAGCGCCTGGGCCCAATACAGCGCCAGATAGAAATGGCTGCCACGATTATCCAGTTCGCCAATCTTCCGTGCAGGCGAACGGTTGTACTCAAGGATCTTGCCGTTAGCCTCATCGAGCGCTTCGGCCAAAACCTGCACGTCCTTATTCCCGCTTGTCTGCGCCAGATGTTCCAGCGAAGCGCCAAGCGCCAGGAATTCGCCCAGGGAATCCCAGCGCAAATAGCCTTCGTGCCGGAACTGCTCGACATGCCTGGGCGCCGAGCCGCCGGCCCCGGTCTCGAACAACCCGCCGCCCGCCAGCAGCGGAACAATCGACAGCATCTTGGCCGACGTGCCGAGCTCCATGATCGGGAAAAGATCGGTCAGGTAGTCGCGCAGCACATTGCCCGTGACGGAGATGGTGTCGAGCCCCTTGCGGATGCGGTCGAGCGAGAACTTGATCGCGTCGACCGGCGCCAGGATGCGGATGTCGAGACCCGCTGTGTCCTCGTCCTTCAGGTATCTCTCGACCTTGGCGATCAACTGCGCGTCGTGCGCGCGTTCGGCGTCGAGCCAGAACACCGCCGGGGTGCTGGTCAGGCGCGCGCGGCGCACCCCAAGCTTGACCCAGTCCCGGATCGGCGCGTCCTTGACCTGGCACATTCGGAAGATGTCGCCGGGCTCGACCGGCTGTGACAGCAGAACCGTGCCGTCATCGGCGACCACGCGCACCGTACCGCCCGCGGCGACCTCAAACGTCTTGTCGTGCGAGCCATACTCCTCGGCCTGCTGCGCCATCAGCCCAACGTTCGGCACAGAGCCCATCGTCTTCGGGTCGAAGGCGCCATGCGCCTTGCAGTCCTCGATGACGGCCTGGAACAGCGTCGCGTAGCAACGATCGGGGATCGCGGCGATCACCTCGTGCAGCTTGCCGTCAG
>DASYUS010000221.1:0-4073 GCA_036000945.1 Allostellaceae bacterium | reverse complement strand
CGAGGCCGAAGCGCTGGCGGTGTTCGACAACCGGGCGCACGGCGCGGCGCGGCGTTTCTGGCCAGGGCCACTCAGCTTGGTGCTGCCGCGGCGGGCCGACAACGGCCTCTCGTTGCTGGCGAGTGCCGGGCTCGACACGGTGGCGTTGCGGGCGCCGGCGCATCCGGTGGCGCAGGCGCTGCTGCGTGCTGCCGGGCGGCCGCTCGCGGCGCCGTCGGCCAACCGCTCCGGCCGCGTCAGCCCGACGACGGCGGCGCATGTCGCGGCCGAATTGGGCGACCGGGTGGCGCTGATCCTCGATGCCGGGCCGAGCGCGGTCGGCATCGAATCGACGGTGCTCGACCTGACCGGCGCTGGGGCACTGCTGCTGCGACCGGGCGGCGTCACGCTGGAAGCGCTGAGGGCAATCCTCGGACCGATCAAGACGCCGGTGGCGGTGGGCGACGCACCGCGCTCTCCGGGGCGCCTGCCGAGCCACTACGCGCCGGGGCTGCCGGTGCGGCTCGATGCGACGAGCGCGCGGCCCGGCGAGGCGCTGCTCGCGTTCGGGGCGGAGGCGCCGCCGGGCTTTGCCGAGGTGCTGTTTCTGTCGAAAACGGGTGACCTCGCCGAGGCGGCGGCCAATCTGTTTGCGATGCTGCGCCGGCTCGACCGGCCGGAATTCACCGCGATCGCGGTGATGCCGATCCCCGAAGAGGGGCTCGGCCGGGCGATCAACGACCGGCTGCGCCGGGCGGCGGCGCCGCGGCGGTAGAGACCCGCAGGCGGAACATCGAGACGATGTCGGCGCCGACGGTCTCGCACGACACGCGCTCGAATTGGGGCGCCTCGGCCAATCGGCCGAGGCCGAGCGCAGCGATTGCCGGCACGCCGTCGCCGCCGAGCAGCAGCGGGGCGTGCAGCCAGACGAGGCGATCGACCAATCGCGCGCGCAGCAAGGCCGCCGCCAGCTCGCCGCCACCCTCGACGAGGAGCCGGGTAATGCCGCGCTCGCCGAGGCGGCCGAGCGCCACGCCGAGGTCGAGGCGGCCGGCGGCATCGGGCTCGGCGAGGATCACCTCGACCCCCATGTCGCGCAGCGCCTGCTGGCGGGCCGGGTCGGCGGCAGCGAGCGTCACCAGCCAGATCGGGGTCTGCCGCGCGTCGGCGATGAGGCGCGCGCCGAGCGGAATGCGCAGCTGCCGGTCGAGCGCGACGCGCACCGGCGAACGGTGCGAAAGCCCCGGCAGGCGGCAGGTCAGCTCTGGATTGTCGACGATCACCGTGCCGGTGCCGACAAGGATCGCGTCATGCGTCGCGCGCAAGAGGTGGCCGTACTCGCGCGCCGGCGAGCCGGTGATCCAGCGGCTCTCGCCCGACGATGTCGCGATGCGGCCGTCGAGCGAGGAGGCCAGCTTCAGCGTCACCAGCGGGCGGCCGAGGCGAACGCGCTGGAAAAACCCGGCGTTGATCTCGGCCGCTTCCGCCTCGCAGAGCCCGGTTTCGACGTCGATCCCGGCCGCCCGCAGGCGTGCCAGCCCCGCGCCGGCGACCCGCGGGTCGGGGTCTTCGACGGCGACGACGACGCGGCGCAGCCCAGCGGCGATCAGCGCGTCGGCGCAGGGCGGCGTCCGGCCCCAATGACTGCACGGTTCGACCGTGACGTAGGCGGTGGCGCCGTGCGCCGCCGCACCGGCGCGGCGGAGCGCCTCGGTCTCGGCGTGCGGCCGCCCGCCCGGCTGGGTCCAGCCGCGGCCGATCACCCTGCCCTCCCCGACAATGACGCAGCCGACCGCCGGGTTTGGCCAGACGGTTCCCAATCCGCGCCGCGCCAATGCCAGCGCCGCGCGCATCGCCTGGAAATCCGATCCTGCCGGGTCGGGCGCGGTCATTTCCAGCGAAGCAAAGTAATCGCCCCGTTCACCGCATTAACACTAGCCGCCGCCTTTGGCGACGCCGACCATCGCCGGCCGCACCAGACGGTCGTGCAGCACATAGCCGGGCTGCAACACCTCGACCACCGTCCCGGCCGGCACCCCTTCGCGCTCGGCTTCGAAGATCGCCTGGTGGAAATTATGGTCGAACTTCTCGCCTGCCGGGTCGATGCGCCTGAGGCCATGGCGCTCGAACGCCGCCAAGAGCTCGCGTTCGGTCGCAGCCACGCCGTCGAGCAGGCTGCGCGTGCGCGGGTCGACCGCCTCGGCCTCAGGCATCGCGTCGAGCGCCCGCCGCAAATTGTCGGCGGCCGAGAGCAGGTCCTTGGCAAAGCCGGCGATCGCATATTTCCGGGCGTCCTCGCGCTCGCGCTGGAAGCGCCGGCGGACGTTCTCGGTCTCGGCGAGTGCGCGCAACAGCCGCTCCTTGGTGTCGGCAAGCTCGGCTTCGGCCGCGGCGAGGCGCGCCTCGGGAGAGACCGCCTCGCCCTCGTCGGGCAACGCGTCGGCGCCGTTCCCCGGGCTGTCGCCCGGGTCGTTGGCAGGCACCGGGCCGGGGCCGGCGTTCGCCGCCTCGTCCTTTTCCTCGATCATGGTGATCCTATCCTATGATCCGGCCGATCATCTTGGCGGTGTAATCCACCATCGGGATGATGCGGGCGTAGTTGATCCGGGTGGGGCCGATCACCCCGATCGCGCCGATGATCTGCTCGCGGCTGTTCTGATACGGCGCGATGATCAGGGAACAGCCGGCGACGCCGAACAGATGGCTTTCGGCGCCGATAAAGATCTGCACCCCCTCGGCCTTCCGGCTGGCGTCGAGCAGGCGCAGCACCGTCTCCTTGGTCTCCAGCATCTCGAACAGCGAGCGCAGCCGCTCGAGATCGGCAAGCGCGGTCACGTCCTCCAGCAGATTGGCCTGGCCGCGCACGATAAGGGCGCTTTCCCCGTCGCCGCCGGCCCAGCACGCCAGCCCGCTGGAAACCACCCGCGAAGTCACCTCGTCGAGTTGCGCCCGGTGCGACCCGACCTCTTCGTCGATCTCGACGCGCGCCTCTTCGATCGTGCGGCCAATGAGGCGCGAATTGAGAAAATTGGCGGCCGATACCAGCGTCGACGGCATCAGCCCGTGCGGCACCTCGATCACCCGGTTTTCGACGAGCCCGTCCTCGGTGACAAGCACGACGAGCGCGCGCCCGGGTCCGAGATGGACGAATTCGATGTGCTTGAGCGGCCTCTCCTGCTTCGGCACGACGACGACCCCGGCGCAATGCGACAGGCCGGACAGCGCCGTCGTCGCCTCCTCCAAGGCCTGCGCCAGGCTTTTGCCGCGCGCCCGGCACTGGCTCTCGATGTTGTTGCGCTCGTCTTCAGCGAGGTTGCCGATTTCGAGGAGGCCATGGACGAAGAGGCGGAGCCCGGCTTCGGTCGGCAGCCGGCCGGCCGAGGTGTGCGGTGCGTAGAGCAGCCCCGCCTCTTCGAGGTCGGCCATCACGTTGCGGATCGTCGCCGGCGACAGATTTTGCCCCAACAGCCGTGACAACGTGCGCGACCCGATCGGCTCGCCGGTCTGGACATAGCCGTCGACGATCATGCGAAAGATCTCGCGGCTGCGCTCGTTCAGCTCGCTGACCGGCGACGGAGCCGATCCCGGCACCCTGCGCTCATCGCGTGTCATGTTCTCGCCACCGCTGAAACCAACCCACGATCCGACCGCATGCTCATTCTTGTATATCGGCCAACCCCGAACCCGCGAAATCTAGGAACGCCGCGGTGCAGCGTCAACTCGCCGTCCGGGCGTCGGTCACGGCGTCTTCTTGAAGATGGCCTCGTAGCTCTGGCCTTGCGGGGTCGCGAGATGGCCGTCGAGATCGGCATAAAACGGGCGGAACGAAAATTGGCTGCCGTCGGAGTTCTGGAAACGCAGCGTGCCGTCGCGGATGATGCCGGTGCCGTGCAGGACGCCGCCCGAGGCGCCCGCAGTCGACCGCATCGGCCCGAAGACATAGACGATCGATGCGGTTCCGTCCGGTGTGATGTTCTCGACGATCAGCGCGGCGCAGAGCTGCGGCGTCCAGGACGCATCGCTCCACATGCCGACGAAGGACCGATACCGCTCCGCGATCGTGTCGGGATCGACGAGCTGGATTGCGACCGGCT
>DASYUS010000220.1:0-3599 GCA_036000945.1 Allostellaceae bacterium | reverse complement strand
GGGTGACGGGCCTGCGCATCGCCTATAGCCCGGATCTCGGCTATGCCAGGGTCGACCCCGAGATTGCCGTCTGCTGTGCGGCGGCGGCGCGGCAATTCGAGGGGTTGGGCGCGGTCGTCGAGGAAGTCGGCGCCATCTTCCCGTCGCCGCGCGAGGCGCTATTGATGCTGTGGGGCGCCGGCACCGCGCGCCTCCTCGCCGGCTTTCCGGCCGAGCGCCACGCGCTGTGCGACCCCGGCCTCATCGCGAGCGCCGCCGACGGCACGCGCATCAGCGGCGCCGATTTTGTCGGCGCCGATCTGGCGCGCACCGCGCTCGGCGCGACGATGACGGCGTTCCACCAGCGCTACGATTTGCTGCTGACGCCGATGATGCCGGTGCCGGCGCTGCCGGTCGGCCAGGACCTCAACGACCCGGCGAAGGAGCGCCACTGGATCGACTGGTCGCCGTTCAGCTACCCGTTCAACATGACGCGCCAGCCGGCGGCTTCGATCCCGTGTGGGCTGACCGGCGCGGGGCTGCCGATCGGGTTGCAGATCGTCGGGCCGCTCTACGCCGAGGACCGCGTGTTGCGGGCGGCGCGCGCCTTCGAGACGACCCAGCCCGAACGACGCCCGCCGATCTGAGGATCACCGATGCCAGACACCACCGAGCCGGGGATCGTCCTGACCGATGCTCCCGACCCCGCCGACACCGCGATCATCGCCGATGGGTTGCGCGCCTACAACACCAGCCGGGCCGGCTATGACGACTCTCGGCCGCTGGCGGTGTTCGTCACCGATCCGGAGACAGGCAAGGTGATCGGCGGGCTCTACGGCGGTAGCTCCCGCGGCCAGCTGCGGATCGACCGCTTTTTCCTGCCCGAGGGGCTGCGCCGCGGCCGGCTCGGCAGCCGCCTTCTGGCGATGGCCGAAGAGGAAGGCCGCCGGCGCGGCTGCACCCGCGTCACGCTGAACACGATGGAAATCCAGGCGCCTGGGTTTTACAAAAAGCAGGGCTACGAGGCGGCTGCGGTGCTCGAGTGCGAGCCCCCCGGCGTCACCCGCTACCTGATGACGAAGCGGCTCGCCTGAGCGCTCAGCGCCGGCCGATGCCGAACTGGTCGCCGACCCGGACCACCCTGCCATCGGCGAAATCGACCTCGAGCATGTCTTCGGACGACCCGATGACGCCGACCGAGGCATGGCTCTTGACATCGAAGATCTCGGTGCCGTCGTCACGGTTTTTGAAGGGCGCGACATAGCCATAATCGCCGTTGATCGAGAAGGTCAGCCAGTGCGAGCCGCGGCCGCTACGCAAATTCAGGCTTTTCTTCAGAACCGGCGCCATCGGGTTGGCCATGTCCCAAACAAAAACGTGCGGGTCATTCGCGGTGCTCGCCTGCCAGACTTCGCTTTCATCGGGAGTCCAGCCGATCCCGTGCAGCAGCCACAGATCGCCAGCCGGTTGGCCGGGGAGTTTGGCGGTGGCGATCGCGCCGGTCCGCAGATCGGCCACCTGCATGCCCCACAAATGGGTCACGTTGTTGACGACAAAGCGGCTCGCGCTATCGACCGCGTAGGGCCCGAGAATGCCGGCATAGGGCCCGACGCGCGACACGTCATAACTCGTCGGATCGATCCGGTACAAATAATGGCCGCTGCCGTCCCGGGCCTTGGTCTCCTGGAAGATCGGCCCGGACAGCGGGTATTGCGTATCGTGCGACCGGTTCGAGAAATGCACCCGGCGCACGATGTCGCCGCTGGCGGCGTCGACGACGTTCATGTAGTCGGCCGTGCCGTCCTCCCAGGTCGGCACAAAAAGCAGCTTGCCGTCCGGGCTGATCGCCAGCCGATCGACCCCGGGCGGGATCGCCCGGTTCCACAGAACCCGGTCGTCGTGGAGGTTGAGGCAATAGATCATGCCGGTTCCCGACCGGTCCCGATACGTAACATAGAGCCTGCCGGTGATGGCGCCGGCGACGACGCCCCTGACATCGGCGACATCGGCGACCGTTGGGATCGTCTTGACGAGGCGATGCGCTCGGTCGATGTCGTAGACCGAGATCGATCCGCGATCATTGGCCGCCAGATTGACGGTATAGAGGGTGCGCCGGGCATCCGACGGCGCGGTTTGGGCATGCGAAAGCGCGGCGGCTAAAAGCAGGCCGGCCGATACCACAAGCAGTCGGCCGTACGCCCGGCGCATGCGCGCCGCGTCCTAGCCGCGTCCGATATAGGGCATCTTCGTCGCCATCACGGTCATGAACTGGACGTTGGCGTCGAGCGGCAGGCTCGCCATGTAGCGCACGCCGTTGGCGACGTGGCGCACATCGATGCGCGCCTCGGCCTCGACCTTGCCGGTGGCCTGCAGCCGGCCGACCGAGGTGTCGGTGTTGCGTTCGGTGGCGGCGTTGCCGATGTCGATCTGGCCGCAGGCGATGCCGAGATGGCGGCCGTCAAGCGACAATGACCGGGTGAGCCCGGTCAAGGCGTGCTTGGTCGCGACATAGGGCGTCGAGTTGCGCCGCGGCACATGCGCCGACACCGAGCCGTTGTTGATGATGCGGCCGCCGCGCGGGTCCTGCTCCTTCATCATGCGGAAGGCGTGCTGGGCGCAGAGGAAGGAGCCGGTCAAATTGGTCTGCACAACGCCCATCCACTGCTCGTAGGTCAGATCCTCGAACGGGATGCCGCGGGTGCTGGTCCCGGCGTTGTTGAACAACAGGTCGATGCGGCCGTAGGCGTCCTTGACCGCGGCAAACAGCGCGGCGATCGAGGCCGGGTCGGTGACGTCGGTCGGCGCGACCAGCGTGCGCGGCGGCGGAGCGTTGCCGAGCCTCGCCGTCTCCTCGAGCATCTCCTTGCGGCGGCCGGCGAGGACGACGGTCCAGCCGTCCTCCAACAGCGCGTGCGCCGTAGCGCGGCCGATGCCGCTGCCGGCGCCGGTGACGACCGCGACTTTCGCGTCTGCCATTGTCGGCTCTCCTTCCTGGATGAATTGCGATTGTGACAGCTATTTCCGCGCATCAGCCGGGGAAGCCGGCGAGGGCGAAAAACAGCAACATGAGCGGCACAATCATTGCGGCCGCCAGGAATGGCGCGAAGATGAGGGCAAACGCCCTGATGACCTCTCGTTCAAATAGATCCATCCACCCGACCAGTCTTTCGCCGCTGCCCCGGCCGATGGACCGGCGCATTCATATCCTCGATCGACGGCAACCGTTGCGGCCGCGGAAATTACCCGATGACTGGCCAGCCACGCTGCCGGTAGGCGCCGTCCCAAAACAGGTATTCGTACTGCGCCGAGCGGACGAATGCCGCCAGCATAGCGGCTCGCACGGCGGGCGTCGCGCCATCCGCGGCCCGGTCAGCGATGTCGATGGCCATCTGCACCGCCTCGCCGAAGCGCGGATCGGCATAGGTGTCGATCCAGGCGCGATAAAGATTTTGCGGCGCCAAGTTGCCGGTGATTGCCGAGGCCACGTCCCAGTAGAGCCAGAAGCATGGCAGTACGGCGGCGATCAGCACCTCCCAGGGCGACTGGTGCGCCGTCGCCAGCAGAAAACTGGTGTAGGCGAGGCAGTCGGGCGACGGCTCGGCGGCAGCGACGGCTTCGGG
>DASYUS010000219.1:0-3522 GCA_036000945.1 Allostellaceae bacterium | reverse complement strand
TCACGCGCGCCGCCAGTCAGTCGTGCCGTCTGGCTTGTCTTCGAGGACGATGCCGATGTTGAACAACTCTTTGCGGATGTTATCGGCGTCAGGAAACCGGCGTTCTTTGCGAGCCTGCTGGCGGGCGGCGATCCGCGACCGGATCAGCGCTTCGTCGTGGGCCTGAGCGCCCTTCAGATATTCCTCCGGCTTTCTGCCGAGGAGTCCCAGCAACTGCCCACCGGCCGCCAGCGCAGCCTGCATGCTGTTGCGGCCATCGAAATCGCCCTGTTCGTGGAGGCGATTGATCGAATGCGCCAACTCGAACAAGTGCGTCAGAGCGAGCGGCGTGTTGAGATCGTCGTGGAGCGCCTCCAGCATTGGGGTCGGCAGGGAACCCCGGTCCGCCATCATCGAGGGCTGCCCGCGATTCAACGCCACATAGAACCGAAATACGGCCTGCTCGGCCTGGCGCAGCTTTTCCTCTGTCCAATCGAGTGGATCTCGGTAATGGGTCGACAGGAGCGCGAGGCGGATCACTTCGCCCGGCACGCCGTGCTCCAGCAATTCGTGCACGGTGACGAAATTGCCGAGCGATTTCGACATCTTGGTGCTGTCGACCGAGAGGAAGCCGTTGTGCACCCAGAAATTGACGAATCTCCCGCCGCCGTGCGCCGCTTCGCTCTGCGCCAGCTCGTTTTCGTGGTGCGGGAAGATCAGGTCGAGGCCGCCGCCGTGGATGTCGAAGTTCTCGCCGAGATGCGCCTCGCTCATCGCCGAGCATTCGATGTGCCAGCCGGGGCGACCGCGGCCCCACGGGCTGTCCCAGCCGGGCTGCTCCGGCGTCGACGGCTTCCACAGCACGAAGTCGCCGGGGTCGCGCTTGTAGGGCGCCACCTCGACGCGGGCGCCGGCCACCATCTCCTGCCGGCTGCGCCGCGACAGCCGGCCGTAGCCGGGCCACGAGGCGACCGAAAACAGTACGTGGCCTTCGGCGGCGTAGGCATGCTGCGTCGCGATCAGCCGCTCGATCATCGCGATCATCTGCGGCACGTGCGCGGTGCAGCGCGGCTCGACATCGGGCGCGAGGTTGCCGAGCGCCGCCATGTCTTCGTGGAACAGCGCCGTGGTCCGCTCGGTCAGCGCCTCGATCGGCTCGCCGTTGGCGCGCGCCGCATCGATGATCCGGTCGTCAATGTCGGTGATGTTGCGGACGTATTTGACGTGTTCGGCGCCGTATTCGTGGCGCAGCACGCGGTAGAGCTGGTCGAACACGACGACGGCGCGGGCGTTGCCGATATGCGCGGTATCGTAGACCGTCGGGCCGCAGACATATATCCGCACGTTCTGCGGGTCGATCGGCTCGAACCGTTCCTTGCGGCGGGTCAGCGAGTTGTAGAGTTGGAGCGGCATCGTAGAGCAATCTCGGCAGCGGCGGGCGGAAGTCAAGGCGGACCGTCAGCCCGCGCCGCGGGATTAGCACGCCGCGACGCTTTCTGATATCGGGAATGATCGGCGGCCCGCCAGTAGGGTCGGCCATGGAGAGATGCGATGAATTCCGCCGCAACGCCGCTTGCCGCCTTCCGCCTCGATGGTCAGGTCGCCGCGGTCACCGGCGGCGCCCGCGGGATCGGTCGCGCGGCCGCCGCCGCCTTGGCGGCCGCGGGCGCCGCCATTGCGATTTTCGACCGCGACGCGGCGACCGCCGAGACGACGGCGCAGGCGATCGCCGCGGATGGTGCCTCGGTTTCGGTGCACGCCGTCGAGGTGGCCGACGAGGCGGCGCTCGAACGGGCCTTCGACACCGCGATCCAGCACCATGGCGGGATCGACATCCTCGTCAACAGCGCCGGCATCGCGCTGCGCCATGCGGCGGTCGATCACCCGCTCGCCGATTGGGACAAGGTCGTCGGGGTCAATCTGACCGGTGTCTTCCTGTGCTCGCGGATTGCCGCGCGCAACATGATCCGCCGCGGCGGCGGCGCCATCGTCAACCTCGCCTCGATCATGGGGTTTTCCGGCGGCGGGCTCTATCCCAACGTATCGTATCAGGCGACCAAGGGGGCGGTCGTCAACATGACGCGGGCGCTCGCCGTCGAATGGGCACAGTCGGGGATCCGCGTCAACGCGGTGGCGCCGACCTGGGTGCGCACCGACCTGACCGCCGCGTTGATCGATCAACCCGGTGTCGTCGAGCGCATCGCCGACCTGACGCCGATGCGCCGCCTCGCCACGCCCGAAGAGATCGCCCACGCGATCCTCTTCCTGGCGAGCCCCGCCGCCGCGATGATCACCGGCCACACGCTGCCGGTCGACGGCGGCTTTCTCGCGCAGTAGCCGATGGCCCCTCGCCCGCAATGCGGGAGAGGGGCTGCTTCATCCGGCCGCCGCTGCGTCGGCGCCCTTGATGCGTTGGGCGAGCGCGGCGGCGAGGAAGCGGTCGAGGTCGCCGTCGAGCACCGAAGTGGGGTTGCCGGTTTCGACCCCGGTGCGCAGATCCTTCACCATCTGGTAGGGCTGCAGCACGTAGGAACGGATCTGGTGGCCCCAGCCGATATCGGTCTTGGCGGCGTTCATTGCCTCGGTTGCGGCCTCGCGTTTCTGCAGCTCGAGTTCGTACAGCCGCGCGCGCAGCATGGCGAAGGCGTGCGCCCGGTTCTGGTGCTGCGAGCGCTCGCTCTGGCAGGCGACGACGACGCCGCTCGGCAGGTGGGTGAGGCGGACCGCGCTGTCGGTCTTGTTGACGTGCTGTCCGCCGGCGCCCGAGGAGCGATAGGTGTCGATGCGCAGATCCTTGTCGTTGATCTCGATCTCGATCTTCTCGTCGATCACCGGGTAGACCCAGGCCGAGGCGAAGCTGGTGTGGCGCCGCGCGGCGGAATCGAATGGCGAGATGCGCACCAGGCGGTGCACGCCGCTCTCGGTCTTCAGCCAGCCATAGGCGTCGGGGCCGTTGACCTTGACCGTCGCCGACTTGATGCCGGCGCCTTCGCCGGCGCTCTCCTCGAGCCACTCGACCTTGTAGCCATGCGCCTCGGCCCAGCGCACATACATGCGCAGCAGCATCTCGGCCCAGTCCTGGGCTTCGGTGCCGCCGGCCCCGGCATGGACTTCGAGATAGCAGTCGTTGGCGTCGGCCTCGCCCGAGAGGAGGCTTTCGACCTCGCGCCGCTCGGCCTCCGCGCGCAGTTTTTCGAGGCTCGCCTCGGCTTCGGCGACGATCGCGGCATCGCCCTCGGCGTCGCCGAGACCGATCAGCTCGACCGCCTCGTCGACCTCGCGCTCGATGCGCTTGTAGCCGTCGATCGCCCGATCGAGGCGAGTGCGCTCGCGCAGCACCGATTGTGCCGCCGCCGGGTCGTCCCACAGCCTGGGGTCCTCGGCCTTGGCGTTCAGTTCGGCGAGGCGCCTGGTGGCGATCTCCCAGTCAAAGATGCCTCCTCAGCAGGGCCAACGACTTTCTGATGTCGTCGACGACCGCCTGTGTCTCAGCGCGCATGCATCTCTCCTCGTTCAACCGTCGTCCGCAAGCCGGGACCCACC
>DASYUS010000218.1:0-3076 GCA_036000945.1 Allostellaceae bacterium | reverse complement strand
CCGATACGGTTCGCGCAGCAGCGACAGGAGGCGCGCGAGCGTCGCATGCAGCTCGGCGCGCGGCACCACCTGATCGACCATGCCGTGGTCCCGCAGGTATTCGGCGCGCTGAAACCCGTCCGGCAGCTTCTCGCGGATTGTCTCCTCGATAACCCGCGCGCCGGCAAAGCCGATCACCGCACCGGGCTCGGCGAGCGTAATGTCGCCGAGCATCGCAAACGAGGCGGAGACCCCGCCGGTCGTCGGATCGGTGAGGAGGACGATGTAGGGAAGCCCGGCCTCCTTGACCATGTCGGCGGCAAGGATCGTGCGCGGCATCTGCATCAGCGAGAGGATGCCCTCCTGCATGCGCGCGCCGCCCGAGGCCGGCACGACGATCAGCGCTGCCTGGCGCTCGACGGCGCGGCGCGCGGCGGCGAGCAACCCGTCGCCGACCGCCACCCCCATCGAGCCGCCCATAAACGCGAAGTCGAACGCCGCCGCCACCGCCGCGACGCCGCCGATCCGGCCTTCGGCCAGCGCCAGCGCATCATTGCCCGCGCCGAGCGCGGCCTGGCCCTCGCGCAGCCGTTCGCTGTAGCGTTTGCGGTCGCGGAAGCGCAGCGGGTCGGCCGCCACCCTCGGCGGCTCGATGCGATCGAAAACCCCGGCATCGAACATGATCGCGAACCGGGCCCGGCTGCCGATGCGAAAATGATGGCCACAATGGCGGCACACCTCGAGATGCTCGGCCAGCTCGCGATGGAACAGCATCTGTTCGCAGCCGGGACATTTTTTCCACAAATTCTCGGGCACGTCCTTGCGCGTCAGGGCGCGGATCTTGGGCAGGACGTAATTGGTCAGCCAGTTCATCGCCGCCCATGATAATGGCCGCGCGACCCACGGCGAAGCGCGCCGTCAGGATCGGCGCGGCGACAGCCAAACCATCGCGGTTTCGCCGGGCACCTTCCAGTTTCCCGCCGGATGGTCGGCGTTCGGGACAAAGCCGAGTTTTTCGTAGAGCCGGATCGCCGGAATGTTGTCCCGCCGCACCGACAGCCATACCGCGCTCATCCGCGCTGTCGCCGCGGCACCCAGCAGGGCTCGCATCAGGGCTTCGCCGAGCCCCTTTCGGCGATAGGCTTCGAGCACGGTCAGCGCGACAACCCCGATGGCCGCCGCAGAGCTCTGGCCGCGTTCAAGGCGGCCGTAGCCGACCAGCCGCGCGCCCGCTCGCGCGTAGAAGATGAAGCCGCGATCGCCGCCGCCGACCGCGTTGAACGCCTCGGCCTGTATGGTTCCGATGAGGTCGGGATCGAATCCGGCCTCGGCGTCCGTGCGGCGCAGCAAATCGGCGATTGCGGCGATGCTTGCCGCGCGGGCCGGAACGAGATCGGCGGGCACCGGCCCGAGCGCGAGGCTCGGCGGGATGCCCGGCAGGTTGAGGCGGCGTCCGTCGGGCAGCAGCAGTGCGACCTCGTGCTCCAAGCCGTCAAGAAACCCCGCCGGGAGCTCTACGGCAAAGCCGCAATTCGGGCCGGCGAGGCCGGCCGCGGCGACATCGGGCCGCGGGCGATCGGCGATCACCGGAACGACGTCGGCCCGATCGATGCGCACAACCAACGCGACGGGCGCGGCCGGACGCGCGACTTCGGCTACCCAACCCGAAAGTACGGGCTCGACCGCATCGACATGGCCGCGATAACCCGCAAGGATGTCGGCGCGTCTTGCCACGTCGGTCTCGACTCAGGTTTTTCGCGCTCCCCTGACCCCGGCGGCGAGGGCGCGGATGTCGGCGAGCACAGCATCAACGAGGCCCGGCTTGGCGTTGCCGGCGGAATCGAGGTTGCGCGCCAGGCGATCGACGACCGCCGTGCCGACGGCCGCGGCGTCGGCGGCTTTCGCCACCTCGGCGGCCTGGGCCGGGTTCTTGATGCCGAAGCCGACGGCGATCGGCAGCGCGGTGAAGCGGCGCAGCCGGGTGACCGCGCTGTGCACGCTCGCGGCATCGGCCGAACGGGTGCCGGTGATGCCAGCGATCGCGACGTAATAGAGAAAGCCGCTGGCATGGGTGACGATCGCCGGGAGGCGGGCGTCGTCGCTGGTCGGGGTGGCGAGACGGACGATGTCGAGCCCGGCGGCCCGTGCCGGCCCGGCCAGCTCCGCATCCTCCTCGGGCGGCAGATCGACGACAATCGCGCCGTCGATCCCGGCGGCGACCGCGTCGCGCGCGAAGGCTTCGGCGCCGTAGCGGTAGATCGGATTGTAATAGCCCATCAGCACATAGGGCGTATCGGGGTCGCGCTCACGCAACGCGTGCACCATCGCCAGCGTCTTGCGCAATGTCATGCCGGCCTTCAGCGCCCGCTGCCCGGATGCCTGGATCGACGGGCCGTCGGCCATCGGGTCGGAGAACGGCATGCCGATCTCGATGAGATCGGCCCCGGCGCCGGCCAGCCCCTCGAATACCACGCGCGACGTTGCCGGGTCGGGGTCACCGGCCATCAGGTAGATGACGAGCCCGGCGCGCCCCTCCGCGCGCAATTGCGCAAAGCGCCGCTCGATGCGGGTCATCGCGAAGCCCCACGGGCGGCATCAACCTCGGCTCCGACAGCGGCCGATACCCCCACCCCAACCCTCCCCCGCAAGCGCGGGAGGGAGAAGAAAGCGTCGGCGGACAGCGTCTCCTTCTTCACCCTCCCCCGCTTGCGGGGGAGGGCGGGGTGGGGGTATGCCAGCGGTACGCCGGCTGTCCCAAGTCGGACGGTCACAGCTTAACCCCGAGGTGATCGGCGACGGCGAAGATGTCCTTGTCGCCGCGGCCGCACATGTTCATCACCAGGAGGTGGTCGCGCGGCAGCGTCGGCGCGATCTTGGCGACGTGCGCCAACGCATGCGCCGGCTCCAAGGCCGGGATGATACCCTCCTGCCGGCTGCACAACTGGAACGCCTCAAGCGCCTCGCGGTCGGTGATCGCGACGTACCGCACCCGGCCGAGATCGTTGAGCCAGGCGTGCTCGGGGCCGATGCCGGGATAGTCGAGACCGGCCGAGATCGAATGCGCATCGCGGATCTGGCCGTCGTCGTCCTGCAGGAG
>DASYUS010000217.1:0-5817 GCA_036000945.1 Allostellaceae bacterium | reverse complement strand
TCAGGTTGGCCTGCGTGGAACCCTCCCACGCTTCGCGCGGGTCCCTCCCTCTCCCCGCTCGCGGGGAGAGGGTTGGGGTGAGGGGCGAAGACCGGCTGATCAACCCTGATCGCGACCGGCTTTAATGACGGGATTGATTTTGATTAGAACGGTTCTAATTTAATATGACGGCCTCGTATCAGCCTCAAGCCGGGGAGTTATCAATGCCTCCTTCGTCGTACGCGCCGCTCGACGGCGCTTTGGACAGGCTCTCCGGCTATGCGACCGGTCTCGTCAACGGCAATTTCAACCACGCCCCGATGGTTGCCGAAGCCCTGTGTGCGATGGGCCGGCCTGAAGCGGTGACGCCGTGGCTCGAGCGCTATCGCGACCGGCTCCTGCCGAGGGAAGCGGCCAGCAAATCGATTGACCCGGCCGAATGGCGCGGCGCGCTCGGGCGGCGCGATCGGTTCGCGGCCTGGAGCGCCCTCTTTGCCGAGGAATTGGGCCGCGCGCCGTGGCCGGCGGTGCTCGATCTATGGGCCGGGCGCCTCGCGCCCGGCGTGTCCGGTGCGGCAACCCATGGCGCGATCCGTACCGGCCACGCCGTCCGCGCGCTGGCTGCGGACGAATCGCCGGCGCGGTTGCGCGAGCTCGCCGATGCATTGGCCAGCTGGACGACGAGCTACACCGAGTTGCCGGCCGCCGAGGGCTTCGGCAACGGCACGCTCCGCCCGCACGATGCGATCCACAGGGTCGCCATTGTGCCGCCGGGGCGGCGCCGTCCCGGCAACATCACCGCGGCGCTGGCGGGGCTCACCGAATTTCCCGACTTTGCCCCGGCGATCGGGCTGGTCGATCTCGCCGGCGATGTCGACAGCCTGCTCGCCGAGCTAACCGAGCTCTTCGCCCGGATCTATCTCGCCAATGTCAGCAGCACGTTGACTGCGATCGTCTTCATTCATGGCGTGACGAGCCTCGCCGCGCTCGGCCACATTGCGCCGCACGTCGCCGAGCCGACCGCGCGGATGCTGCTGCGCTACGGCTGGCAGGCGGGTTGCGGCCTTTACGCCTGTTTCGGCAGCGGCGCCGGCTTCGCGACGAATATCGCGGCGGACGGCGAGGATACCGAGCCGCTGCTCGATCGGGCGCTCGCCCATGGCGACGAGCACGTCATCAAGTTCACCGAAGCCTGCCGGGCGCGCCATGCACTCGCGCCCTCGCCCGCCTACCCCGCCGCCGTCGCCAACGTGCTCGGCGTGATCGGCCGCCGCTGAAGCCGGTGACGGCAGCGGAGATGCCGCGCCCAATTTTGCCCAATCATCAACTTGGTGTTGCCGCAAACCTCCTATAGAAGGGGGCGGCCTTCGGCAGCGCCGGAGGCAATCCGGGGGAAGCCTCTCGTGCACAAGATCCTCGCCAAGATCGCCCGTCTCGGGGTCAGCAAGGCCGCGGCCTTCTGCTACGCCGTCGCGGTCGGCGTCGCCGGCAACCTCGCCTTCAATTTCGTGCAGCAACACAACTCGCCGCCCGCGGTGACCGCGCCGCCCGCTGTCCAGCCGGCGGGCGGCGCAGCACCCGCTGCACCGGGCCCGGCTGCGGCGACTGCGCCGCCGGCAGCGCCCGCCGCCGTCCCGGCGCCGACTCAGGTCGCGTTGCCGGCTGCTCCCGAGAAGCCGATGGCGCCGCGACCCGCCGCGCCACTGCCGGAACCGCCCGCTGCGCTGGCGCTGCCGGCCCCGACGGCGCTGCCGATGCCGGCACTCAAACCGACTGCGCTGCCCGCTCACGCCTATCCTGCCGCGATCTCCGCGTCGCCCAATCGCGCCGGTGCGGCAGCGAATGGGGTCGACGCCGGCCACGGCGAGGCAGCAATCACGGCGGGGGTCAACCCGCCGCCGCTGCATTCGGTCGCGGTATCGCCCGCTGCGCCAGCGGAGCCATCAGCCATCGCTACTTTGCCGCCGCTGGGCCCGCCGATCGAGGTCGCCCTCCCGCCGGCCCCACCCTTGGACGCGGCGGTCAGGCCGGCAAATCCGGATCGGCAGATCGAAGCGGCAACTCCGCGACGGCCGACTGACGCCAAACCGCCGCCTGTCCCCGCGGCTCCAGCAACCCAGGCCGAGCCGCCGCGCTCGTGGGAACTGAGCGATATCTGGCATCCGGCTCGAGCCGTCGAAAAAGGGCTGCATTGGGCCGGCGAGCAGGTGCCCGCCATTGGCCGCGACGCCGGCGCGAAGCGACCTCCGGCAGGGGAGCCGGCCGGCCCGATTCCGCTATGGCCTACCGCGACCGCTAACCGTTCGCCGTCCGCGACGTCCGACGGGGCAACGGCGCCTCCGGACAAGCCCGGCCCCGGCAGCGGCGGGTTGTATTGACGCCGGATCGCTGCGACCACCCCGCAAGACGTCCGCCCCGGTCGCGTTGCCGAGCAGCCCTGCACGCTTGCGAGAGTGACGGTTCAACCTAAGCCGACAGAGCGCGTCTAGACTATCGTAGTCTTGCCGGAGTCCGCCGGTGCTGCCTCGTAAAACACGGCGAGCCAGATGGTCGGCTGTCCGGGATCGGTCCAGGCGACGCGGTGACGGCGGTGCGCCCTGATGTGCACCCAATCGCCGGGACCGAGCACCAGATCGTCGTCCGCGTCGGCAAAGCGCAGCCGCGCCGCGCCGGCAAGCAGCACGACCCATTCGGCCTCGGGCTGGTCGTACCAGAACCCCGGCGGGCTCGCCTGCCCCAGCGAGACGATGCGCTCGATGCGCAGCCCCGGCACGGCAAGGATCGCCTCGGCGACCTCGCCGGCGCGTGCGTCCGGTAGATCGCGCAACAAATTCGCCGGGAGCGTCACGGCGACGCCGCGGCGAGCACGCCGGCGACGGCCCGCCGCCAGCCGGCATAGCGTTCCTCGCGCTCGGCCTCCGCCATCGTCGGGTTGAAACGCCGCGCCGCCGACCATTGGGCCATCAGCGCCTCCGGCTCCGGACATAGCCCGCGCGCCAACCCGGCGACATAGGCCGCGCCCCAGGCGGTCGTCTCCAGCACCGCAGGCCGCTCGACCCGCGCCGGCAGGATGTCGGCGAGGAACTGCATCGTCCAATCGCTCGCCGCCATGCCGCCATCGACGCGCAGGCTGTCGATTGCTAGCCCACTGTCGTCCGCCATCGCCGCGATCAGGTCGCGCGTCTGGTAGCCGACTGCTTCCAGCGTTGCCCGTGCGATCTCGGGGAGGCCGCATTCGGCGGTGAGACCCGAGAGCGCGGCGCGCGCCGCCGGCGACCAATAGGGTGCGCCGAGCCCGGCAAAGGCCGGCACGAGGTAGACGCGCTGGCGCGGGTCGGCCTGGTCGGCGAGGCCCTCGGCGTCACTTGAAGCAGCGACGGCGTGCAACCGGTCGCGCAGCCATTGCACCGTAGCGCCGGCGATGAAGATCGAGCCTTCGAGCGCATAGGCCGTCTCGCCGCGCAGCCGATAGGCGAGCGTCGTCAGCAGCCGGTTGCGCGACGCGGCCGGCCCCCCGGTGTGGAGCAGCGCGAAGGCGCCGGTGCCGAAGGTCGATTTGACCATGCCGGGGCGGAAGCAGGCTTGGCCGATCAGCGCCGCGTGCTGGTCCCCGGCGACCCCGGCGATCGGGATGGAGGAGCCGAACAGCGCCGCGTCGGTAGCGGCGAAATCGCCGTCGCAGTCGCGCACCTCGGGCAACAGTGCATGCGGGATGCCGAGCGCCCGCAGCAGCTCATCATCCCAGGCGAGGCGCTTGAGGTCGAACAGCATCGTGCGCGAGGCATTGGTAACGTCGGTCGCATGCAGATGCCCGCCGGTCAGCTGCCAGAGCAGAAAGCTGTCGATCGTGCCGAAGGCGATGTCGCCGACGCGGGCGCGCTGGGCGAGGCCGGGCACGCTGTCGAGCAGCCAACGAGTCTTCGACGCAGAGAAATAGGGGTCGATGACGAGGCCGGTCTTCGCGGTAATCCTATCGCCGAGGCCCTCCACCCGCCATCGCTCGCAGAGATCGGCGGTGCGCCGGTCCTGCCAGACGACCGCGTTGTGCACCGGGCGGCCGGTCGCGCGGTCCCACAGCACCGTCGTCTCGCGCTGGTTGGTGATGCCGATTGCTGCGACCGGCCTTCCCTTGGCGGCGGCGATAGCCTCGCGGCAGGTCGCAACGACCGCCTGCCAGATCTCCCCCGGATCATTCTCGACCCAGCCGGGGCGCGGAAAGATCTGGCGCAGCGGCGCACGCGCGATGTGGCGCACGGCGCCGGTGGCCTCGAACAGGATCGCGCGGGTGCTCGTCGTCCCCTGGTCGATCGCCAGCAGATAGTCGGGCATGTAATTTTAGCCTATCAACCGGTTCCCGGCGAAGGCCGGGATCCATCGTTCAGCTTCGCTGCATAGCGGATCGATGGGCCCCGGCCTTCGCCGGGGACATCGGTATTGTCAAAAAACAACGACGCTGCGGATCGATTCGCCGGCATGCATCAGGTCGAAGCCCTGGTTGATGTCGGCGAGCGCCAGCTTGTGGGTGATCAGATCGTCGATGTTAATCTTTCCTTCCATGTACCAGTCGACGATCTTGGGCACGTCGGTGCGGCCGCGGGCGCCGCCGAAGGCGGTGCCCTTCCACACCCGGCCGGTCACCAGCTGGAACGGCCGCGTCGAAATCTCCTGGCCCGAGGCCGCGACGCCGATGATGACGCTGACCCCCCAGCCGCGGTGACAGCATTCCAGGGCCTGGCGCATCGTCTGGACGTTGCCGATGCATTCGAAGCTGTAATCGGCGCCGCCCTTTGTCAGGTCGACGAGATAGGGCACGAGGTCGCCCTGGACTTCGCTCGGGTTGACGAAATGCGTCATGCCGAATTTTTCGGCGAGCGCGCGACGCCGCGGGTTGATGTCGACGCCGACGATCATGTCGGCGCCGATCATGCGGCAGCCCTGCACGACGTTGAGGCCGATGCCGCCGAGCCCGAAGACGACGACCCGCGCCCCCGGCTCGACCTTGGCGGTGTTGATGACGGCGCCGATCCCGGTGGTGACGCCGCAGCCGATGTAGCAGACCTTGTCGAACGGCGCGTCCTCGCGGATTTTCGCCACCGCGATCTCCGGCAGCACCGTGAAGTTCGCGAAGGTCGAGGTGCCCATGTAATGGAACAGCTTGTCGCTGCCGAGCGAGAAGCGGCTGGTGCCGTCCGGCATGACGCCCTGCCCCTGCGTCGCGCGGATCGCGGTGCACAAATTGGTCTTGCGCGACGGGCATGAGGGGCATTGCCGGCATTCCGGCGTGTAGAGCGGGATGACGTGATCGCCCTTTTTGAGGCTGATTACCCCCGGCCCGACATCGACGACGATGCCGGCCCCCTCATGGCCCAAGATCGCCGGAAACAGCCCCTCGGGGTCGGCCCCCGACAGCGTATAGGCGTCGGTATGGCAGATGCCGGTCGCCTTCACCTCGACCAGCACCTCGCCGGCCTTTGGGCCGTCGAGCCGCACCGTCTCGATCGACAGGAGTTGGCCGGCTTTGTGGGCAACGGCAGCGCGCGTTTCCATCGAATGTCCTCCCGGCTGCGCGGGGTCTCGCCCGCGCTGCGAGTATACCAGCCGATGGCGAATGACGCCCCAAGGCTGATTGCACAGCGGCGCTGCTTCTGTACAGTCGCGCCGGCAAGAGACGGGGAGCCGAATGGCGAAAATCTACGGAACGGACGCTGACGACAACCTCGGCGGCACGCTGGAGGCCGACATCATCTACGGCTTCGCCGGCAACGATTTGATCTCGCCGGGGCAAGGCAACGACCTGGTGTACGGCGGCGACGGCGACGATCGAATCTATGGCGGCGA
>DASYUS010000216.1:0-4146 GCA_036000945.1 Allostellaceae bacterium | reverse complement strand
CAGCGAGATCGACGAGATCCAGCACATCGCGCTCAGGGTCAACGATTTCCTGAGCGGCCTGTTTATCGGGATCAACATAAGGCTGATCGATTTCCGGCTGGGTTTCGGCCGTCTCTATGGCGACGACGAGGTGCGCATCGTGATCGCCGGCGAGATCAGTCCGGACAATTGCCGGTTATGGGATTCACACACCAGCGAGAAGCTCGACAAGGATCGCTTCCGCGAGGATCTCGGCCGCGTCGAGGAGGGCTATCAGGAGGTCGCGCGCCGGCTCGGCATCGCGCCGGAGGGCGGCCCCAATGATTTCGCTGCGCCGAACATCGTGCAATAGGAGCCGCCGATGAAGGCGCGCATCCATATCAGCCTCAAGCCCGGTGTGCTCGACCCGCAGGGCAAGGCGATCGGCAACGCCCTCAAAGGTCTCGGCTTTAGCGGGGTGGGCGAAGTCCGCCAGGGCAAGCTGATCGAGCTCGACCTCGCCGACACCGACCCAGCGGCGGCGCGCGCCCGTGTCGACGACATGTGCCGGCAGTTGCTCGCCAACCCGGTGATCGAGAATTATGCGATCGAGATCGGGTGAGCTCGCGCTCTTGTTCCTGCTCGCCGCGCTCGCGCCTTCGCCATTGCGGGCGGCGGAGCCGCAAGATTGCGTCCGTGCAGAGATCGTGCTGTGGGGCGACGGCCGGCACGACGACACCATCGCGTTCAACGCGTGGCTGCGCGGCGCGGAAGCGGTCTGGAGCGACAGCGGGCAGCCGGTCGGCGCGGCGATCCGCGGGCGCAGCTTCCGCCTGTCGGCGGCGGTTTACGTCACCGCCGGGACCGGTCGGCGGCTCGACGATTTTCGCATGCTGTGGCCGGAGCGCGGCGAGATTGTGTCGGGCGGCACGATCCTGTCGGGGGACGATCCGGATGCGGCGCCGATCCTATCCGGCGTCAGCATCGTCGGCGGCGACCCCGGCGAGGGCAAGCCGTTTGAAGCCCCCGACACCAGGCTCGCGGCGCCCAATCCAGAGGCGAGCTGCGCAACTTCCTGACCCCGGCAGCGTTTCTCCGAACATCGCAGACGGCCGGAGATTGGCGATGCTCGGCATCACCCTAATGCGAGCGGTGCTGGCAGCGTGCTCGATCCTGTTCGGCAGCCTCGGGGTCTTCTTCGTCTATCTCAGCTGCCTGCGCCCGGAGCTCGGAGCCGAGGCGGTGGTTTTCCTCATCGCCGCGAGCGCCAGCGCCTGGTCGCTGCAGCGCGGCTGACCGGCCGAACGGCTGGCTTGAACCGCCAGTCGCCACGGTCTATGTGACGGGCACCAGCGCTGCCGCCGGTGCCGATGCAAGCTGCCGTCATCATCTTTCCCGGCTCGAACCGCGAGCACGATCTCTGCCGCGCCTGGAAGCTTGCGGCCGGAAGCGAGCCGCTGCGGGTCTGGCACCGCGACAGCGACCTGCCGGCGGTCGATCTGATCGTGCTGCCCGGCGGCTTTGCCTATGGCGACTATCTGCGCTGCGGCGCGATGGCGGCGCACTCGCCGATCATGCGCGAGGTGAAGGCGCGCGCCGAGCGCGGGGTCCCGGTGCTCGGCATCTGCAACGGCTTCCAGGTGCTGACCGAGGCCGGCATGCTGCCCGGCGCCCTCTTGCCGAACCGTACGCTGAACTTCCTCTGCCGCGATGTGCATCTGCGCGTCGAGAACAACCAGACGGTCTTTACCTGCGGCTACGAAGCCGGCCAGACGATCCGCGTGCCGGTGGCGCACCACGACGGCAGCTACACCGCCGACCCCGAGACGCTCGACCGCCTCGAGGGCCGCGGCCTCGTCGCCTTCCGCTATTGCAACCCGACGGGCGACTTGACCGACGCCGACAACGTCAACGGCTCGGCCCGCGCCATCGCCGGCATCTTCAACGCCAGCCGCACGATTTTGGGGCTGATGCCGCACCCCGAGAACGCCACCGACCCGCTGCTCGGCGGCACCGACGGCCAGGCCTTCTTCACCGGCCTCCTCGGCGCGCTGCAGTGACCGGCGAGCATCCCCCTCACCCCAACCCTCTCCCCCACTGGGGGAGAGGGGGTCTTAGAGGCACGGCCGCCCACCGGACAGACCCTCTCCCCCAGTGGGGGAGAGGGCAGGGTGAGGGGGATTCCGAAGACGGGCGGCGCCCGTGATCGGCTCCAACGTTACGCCGGGACTCGCCGCCGAGATGGGGCTGAGCGCCGAAGAATTCGCGCGCGCCTGCGCGATCCTCGGGCGCACGCCAAACCTGACCGAGCTCGGCATCTTTTCGGCGATGTGGAGCGAGCACTGCTCGTACAAATCGTCGAAAGTCTGGCTCAAGACGCTGCCGACGACCGGGCCGCGCGTCATCTGCGGGCCGGGCGAGAACGCCGGGGTCGTCGATATCGGCGACGGCGATGCGGTCGTCTTCAAGATCGAGAGCCACAACCACCCTTCGTTCATCGAGCCGTACCAGGGCGCGGCGACCGGCGTCGGCGGCATATTGCGCGATGTCTTCACGATGGGCGCGCGACCGGTCGCGATGCTCAACTCGCTGCGCTTCGGCAGCCCCGAACACCCGAAGACGCGGCACCTCGTCTCCGGCGTCGTCGCCGGGATCGGCGGCTACGGCAATTGCGTCGGCGTGCCGACGGTCGGCGGCGAGTGCCAGTTCCACCCGGCCTATAACGGCAACATCCTCGTCAACGCGATGTGCGTCGGACTCGCCCGCGCCGACCGCATCTTCTATTCGGCCGCGGCGGGGCCGGGAAACCTCGTCATCTATGTCGGCGCCAAGACCGGGCGCGACGGCATCCACGGCGCGACGATGGCCTCGGCCGAGTTCGCCGCCAATGCCGAGGAAAAGCGTCCGACGGTGCAGGTCGGCGACCCGTTCACCGAGAAGCTGTTGATCGAGGCCTGTCTCGAACTGATGCAGGGCGATGCCATCGTTGCGATCCAGGACATGGGCGCCGCCGGGCTCACCTCGTCCTCGGTCGAGATGGCCGGAAAAGGTGGGCTCGGCATCGCGCTCGACCTCGACCGGGTGCCGGTGCGCGAGGCCGGCATGAGCCCTTACGAGATCATGCTGAGCGAGAGCCAGGAGCGGATGCTGATGATCCTGGCGCCCGGCCGCGCAGCCGAGGCGCGCCGCGTCTTCGAGAAATGGGAGCTCGATTTCGCGGTGATCGGCGAGGTTACCGAGACCGGGCGGCTCCTGCTGCGCATGCACGGCGCCGTCGCCGCCGAGATCCCGGTCGGCCCGCTGGTCGGCGAGGCGCCGCTCTACGAGCGGCCGTGGCTGCTGCGCGACCCGGAGCCCGATATCGACCCCACCGCCCTCCCCGCCCGCGATCCGATCGACTGCCTGAAGCGCCTCCTCGCCTCTCCCGACCTCGCCTCGAAGCGCTGGATCTGGGAGCAGTACGACCACCTTGTCCAGGGCAACACGGTGAAGCGGCCGGGCGGCGACGCCGCCGTCATCCGCATCGGCGACGGGCCGAAGGCATTGGCCCTGGCCACCGATGCGACGCCGCGCTATTGCCGCGCCGATCCGGTTCGCGGCGGCATGCAGGCCGTCGCCGAAAGCTGGCGCAACCTCGTCGCGGTCGGCGCGCTGCCGCTGGCGCTGACCGACAACATGAATTTCGGCAACCCGGAAAAGCCCGAGATCATGGGCGAGTTCGCCGGCGTCATCGAAGGCATGCGCGCGGCGTGCCTGGCGCTCGACTACCCGGTCGTGTCGGGCAACGTCTCGCTTTACAACGAGACGAGCGGCAGCGCGATCCTGCCGACCCCGGTGATCGGCGGCGTCGGGCTCATTGCCGATGCGGCGATGGCGGTCGATCTGGCGCTCAAGAAGGATGGCAACGCGCTGATCCTCGTCGGCGACACCGCCGGCCATCTCGGCGCCTCGCTCTACTTGCGCGAGATCGAGGGGCAGGAGGCCGGCCCGCCACCGCCAGTCGATCTCGCCGCCGAGCGGCGCCATGGCGATTTCGTGCGTCGCTTGATCGAGCGAGGGCTTGTCGCCGCCTGCCACGATCTCTCGGATGGCGGCCTCCTCGTCGCCCTCGCCGAGATGGCGATGGCCGGCAACCGCGGGACTACGCTGGATAACCCCCACCCCAACCCTCCCCCGCAAACGGGGGAG
>DASYUS010000215.1:0-4389 GCA_036000945.1 Allostellaceae bacterium | reverse complement strand
GCAATACGGGTTTTCCTCGATTTGCCGGGCTGTGGCACGAAATGGCAAGTCGCCAAACGCCGCAACAGCAGCAACACCTGAATACAGCAGCAACACCTGAATAGAGACCGGCCTGACAAAGCGCCGCCAACGGCGGGCAAGCCACGGCCGCGGCAAAGTCGGTCTGGCCATTTCAAGCGGCCGAGGGTCCGCTTGCAATAATCAGGCGCAAGATCAGCGCGTCTGCATGGTCGCCGGTATCGCCGTAGTAGCGCGGACGGCAGCCGACGCAGCGGAAGCCGGCGGCAGCGTAGAGGCGGCGCGCAGTCGCGTTTCCGGCGGCCACCTCAAGTACAACCGACGAAGTGCAGCGCCGCCCGGCCTCGTCGATCACCGCGTCGAGCAGCGCGCGGCCGACGCCGTGCCGGCGTCGCTCGGGCACCACGCCGAGCGACAGGATCTCGACCTCGCCGCCGAGATCGCGCGCCAGGACAAAGCCGGCTGGGTTGTCCTCTTCCCAGGCCAGATGGCCGAACCCGCCGGGCAGCGCCAGTATCCGCTCGATGGCCGACGCGTCCCACGGCTCCTCGGGAAAACAGGCGCGGTGCAGCACCGCAAGCGGGCCGGCCGCGCTCAGCGGCACGGCAGTGATGTGCCGGCTCACGGCGCAGCGCCGGTACCGCGCCGCGGCGGCTGCGTCACGTCGGGCGACCGCAGATAAAGCGGCCGCACCGGGGCGGCCGGCGCGGCGCAGCGCAGCTGGCGCAATGCGGCGGCCGCGACACCCTCGGCGTCGGGCGCCGAATCGGCGGCGATCGTGCAACACGCGCGGCCGCCGAGCGCGGCCGACGCAGCCGCCGCGGCATCGCCGGCGATCAGCAGCGGGGCGCTTGCAGCGAGGCTGGTGACGACATCAGCGAGGCGGTCGGGAAGCAACGCCTGCGGCGCGGCGAGCGGCACGGCCGCATCCGGCGCGAACAGCTGAACGTAGAGATCGGCCCGCCGGCTGTCGAGGGCGACCAGCAGCGTCTCTCCGCGATCGCCCCGCGCCGCCGCGACGCGCGCGGCGACCGCCTCAAAGCTGCTGACGCCAACGAGTCGGGCCCTGATGGCGAGGGCGATGCCGCGGGCGGCGGCGAGGCCGACCCGGATCCCGGTAAACCCGCCCGGTCCGACCGAGACCGCGACCGCGTCGAGCTGCGGCGGCAGCAACCGCGCGCCCGCCATCACCCGCTCGATCATTGGCAAGAGCGCCTCGCCATGGCCGTGGCGCATCACCCGCCGCTCCGCCGCCAGCACCGTGCCGTCGCACGCAACCGCCGCCGAACAGAGCGATCCGGCAGTGTCGATGGCAAGGAGGGTCGACGCCGGCCGATCGCGGCGCGAGCGGGCCCCGGCGGGCAATGCCGTCACAGGATCCGGCACGCCTCATCCAGCGCCGGACGCCGTTCGACGGGCGAAAGCTGGGTGTCGTCGCCATAGCCCAGCCCGCACAGGAAATTCGCGCCGGCCGTGCCGTCGGAGAAAAACGCGGCGTCGACGATCGCGCCGTCGAGCTCCCACACCGGTGCGCAATCGAGCCCGAGAGCACGCGCCGCGACGATCAGATAGGCCGCTTCGAGCGCATCCCCGTGGGGCTCGGCCGGCCGCGGCTCGGAGTCACGCGCTGTAGCGACGATCGCGGCAACCGGGGCTGTCATGACCGTTTCCCGGTGCGCGGCGGGGACCGCGGGTGCAAGACGCGCCTTGGCGTCCTCCGACCTGATGAAGAGGATGCGCGCCGGGCGGCCGGCGCCGTTTGTCGGCCCGAGCTTCACCAGCTCCCAAACCGCGCGCAACAGCGTGTCGCTAACCGGCCGGGCGAGCCAGGCATGCGGACAGGCCGCCGCGCGGAACAGCGTATCCAGCGCCTCGTCATTGATGATGCGGCGCATGTCGCCGCCCCGCCCCGTGCGCTCGATGCGCGGCGGTTCAGATGGCGCGCACCTCGACGACTTCGGGAATGTAGTGCCGCAACATGTTCTCGATGCCGGCCTTGAGCGTCGCCGTCGAACTCGGGCAGCCCGAACACGAGCCCTGCATGTGCAGATAGACGATGCCGTCCTCGTAATCCTCGAAGGTGATGTCGCCGCCATCCATCGCCACCGCCGGGCGCACCCGGGTTTCCAACAGCTCCTTGATCTGGGAGACGACCTCGTCGTCTTCTGTCGCTGCATCGCCACCCGCCTCCTCCGCGCCGCCGACGATGACCGGCAGACCGGCGGTGAAATGCTCCATGATCGCGGCGAGCACCGCCGGTTTCAGCTCATGCCATTCGCTGTCGCCGTGCTTCGTGACGGTGATGAAATCGGCGGCGAGAAACACCCCGGCAACCTCGGGGAGCTCGAACAGCCGCTCGGCGAGCGGCGAGCGCGCCGCCGCGCCGCGCTCGGGGAAATTGGCGGTTCCCGACTCCATCACGGTGCAGCCCGGCAGGAACTTCAGCGTGGCCGGGTTCGGCGTCTGCTCGGTCTGGATGAACATCGACGGGCTCCGCGACAGAGGGAGAAAAAGGCTGCCATAAGCATGGGTCTTTACGGCCGCGAATCAAGCCACGCCGCGCCGCGAGCGGCGCCTTCATGGCAAATTCGCCAAACGCGGATGTTCTCCTGCTCTGGTCGAGTCGGGCGACGGCCGTCTTTCGATCTGTCAGGAAATAGACTATAGGTCAGCTCTGCTGTCTCTTTAGAACAGCCGCGAACGGAAAACATCCTCGAGCAGAGGGAGGGAGCGATCATGGATACAATTTCAGCCGTTCTCGAATACGGCGTGGCCGACCCGGCGGAAAGCGCTGCCGTGATGGCGGAAAAGCTGCGGTTTCACACCGATTCGTGGGATCTGTCGGTCGATCTCGGTGCCGGAAGTCGCGACATCGTCGTCATCGACGCGCGCTCGCGCGAGGCATACGTGGCGGGGCACATCCCCGGTGCACTCAGCCTGCCCCACCGCGAGATGACGCCTGAGGCAACGGCCAGCCTCGATCCGGGCAGGGTCTGTGTCGTCTACTGCGACGGGATCGGCTGCAATGCCTCGACCAAGGGCGCCTATAACCTCGCTCGCCTTGGCTTCCGCGTGAAGGAATTGCTGGGCGGCTTGGACTGGTGGCGCCGCGACGGCCATCCGGTAACGCGCTCCGCCGAAATCGGCAGGATGCCGTCAGTGAAGTCGGCTTAGGCCGACTGCGCTGATCGCGCGCGGTCACTTGATCGCATGCAATCTTCGTTTGCGTCTGGGAACAAATCGTGTACAATGCGGTTCTGCCGTGCGTTGCGCGGCTCTGCCCGGTGTGGAATAACGAGGGGAGCGGAACCATGCAGACCGCGTTACGCCTTTTGGACAAGGACATGATGGACAAGCAGCGGGCGTTGGATGCGGCCCTCGGGCAGATCGAGCGCGCCTTTGGCAAGGGCTCGATCATGAAGCTCGGATCGCGCGAGGCGGCGTCCGATGTCGACGTCATCTCGACGGGATCGCTCGGGCTCGACATCGCGCTCGGCATCGGCGGGTTGCCGCGCGGCCGGGTCGTCGAGATCTACGGCCCGGAAAGCTCTGGCAAGACGACGCTGGCGCTGCATGTCATCGCCGAAGCCCAGAAGGGCGGCGGCACCTGCGCTTTCATCGACGCCGAGCACGCGCTCGACCCGGCCTATGCCAGAAAGCTCGGGGTCGATATCGACAATCTCCTGATCTCGCAGCCCGACGCCGGCGAGCAAGCGCTCGAAATCGCCGACACGCTAGTGCGTTCCGGAGCGGTCGATGTGCTGGTCATCGATTCGGTCGCGGCCCTGGTGCCGCGCGCCGAACTCGAAGGCGAGATGGGCGACAGCCACATGGGGCTGCACGCCCGTCTGATGAGCCAGGCGCTGCGCAAGCTGACGGGGTCAATCTCCCGCTCGCGCACGATGGTCATCTTCATCAACCAGATCCGCATGAAGATCGGCGTCATGTTCGGCAACCCGGAAACCACGACCGGCGGCCAGGCACTCAAATTCTACGCCTCGGTCCGGCTCGACATCCGCCGGGTCGGCTCGATCAAGGACCGCGACCAGGTGATCGGCAACCAGACCCGGGTCAAGGTGGTCAAGAACAAGATGGCGCCGCCTTTCAAGGTGGTCGATTTCGACATCATGTACGGCGAAGGCATCTCCAAGCGCGGCGAGCTGATCGATCTCGGCGTGCAGGCCGGGGTCGTCGAGAAATCGGGCTCGTGGTATTCGCATGACGGTCAGCGGATCGGCCAGGGGCGCGAAAACGCCAAACTCTACCTGCACGATCATACCGAAGTTGCCGAGGCGGTCGAGCGCGCGATCCGCGGCAATGCCGGCCTCGTCGCCGACGCGATGATGTCGGCCTCCGCCGATATCGCCGCCG
>DASYUS010000214.1:0-1715 GCA_036000945.1 Allostellaceae bacterium | reverse complement strand
GGTCGAGGTGCTGCCGAAGCCGATGCAGCAACCGCATCCGCCGGTGTGGATGGCGGCGACCTCGGAATCCTCGATCGACTGGGCCGCAAGGCGCGGTTTCTCGATCCTGATGGACCCGCACGCCGCGCATCACGACCTCGGCCGCAAGCGGCGCTATTACGCCGAGCGGCTCGCTGCGGCGGGGTTTGCAATCGAGGGGCGCGACCTGCCGATGGCGCGGCTGCTGGCGCTCGGTCAGACCAGCGCCAAGGCCAAGGGGGTGGCGCGGCGCGGTGCGCAGTGGATCGTCGATTCCTATTTCGGCGCGCAGCATCGCCCGGTCGGCATCGCCGATCCCAACGCGCCGGGCGCCGACCCGGTGCAGCGCTACCTCGACGACGTGATCCTCCACGGCACGCCGGATGCCGTGCTCGACCAGATCCTGCGGCTGCGCGAAGAAATCGGCCTCGACTATCTGTTATGCGCGCCGCTCAGCCAAGAGACCTTCGTGCTGCTGACCGAGAAGATCCTCCCGCGACTGCCGTGACTCAGACGGCGATCTCCTCGATCGTGCCATCGGAAAGGCGGAAGATGCGGTCTTGCGGCACCGCGAGCCGTAGCGCCTCGGCGCGCGGCAGATCGGCATAGAGGCCGCGCAGCACGCGGGTCACGACGCCATGGCAGACAGCAATCAGCGGGCCATCGCCGGTCTCGGCGAGCCAGCCGGCGATGCGCCCGGCAAACACCTCGTAGCTCTCGCCGTCGGGGGTGCGGAAATACCATTCGAACTCTTCGAATCTCACCCCTATTCGGGACATGATGTCGGTGCGGGTCAGGCCGTCCCACGAGCCGAGCGAGATCTCGCGCAGCCGCGCGTCGAGGCGCAACGGCAGAGTTCGTCCCAGCCGCCCGGCGATGATCTCGGCGGTGCGCCGCGCCCGGCCGATCGGGCTGGCGACAATCTCCGCATCGGCCGCCTCGGGGATCGCGGCCAAGCGACGGCCGATCGCCTCGGCCTGGGCGACACCGCGCTCGGTCAGCGGTGAGTCGCCCCAGCCCTGATAGCGCCGGGCGCGGTTCCACTCGGTCTCGCCGTGGCGGACGAGGAAAATTGTCATCGCCGGGCCCGCCGGATCCGATACAGCAGGTTGCGGCGCAGCCTGTGGCCCTCGGGAAAGCGCGGGTGGTCGAAATCGTCAGCCGGGTCATGCGTCATGCCGAGCCGCTCCATGACCCGCCACGACCGCCGGTTGGCCGCCACGGTAAAGGCGACGATCTCGTCGAGGCCGTGGCGCCCAAAGCCGTCATCGATCACCGCGCGCGCCGCCTCGCCGGCGTAGCCCATGCCCCAATAGGCTCGGGCGAGGCGCCAGCCGATCTCGACCGCTGGGGTGAAAGGGGCCGGGAACGGCACCCGGTCGAGCCCGACCGCGCCGATGAAGCTCGCCTCGCCGGGGATTTCGACAGCCAGGTAGGCGAAGCCGTGCACGTTGTAATGGGTGCGCATCGTGGCGATCCACAGATCGCTCACCACACGGCCGGGATGCGGCAGCAGGTGCTCCATGACGCCAGGGTCGGCCGACATTGCGGCAAACGGCTCGGAGTCCTCCTCGCGCCACTCGCGCAGCAACAAGCGCGGCGTGCGCAGCGCGACCGCCATGTTATTTCTTGCCCGCGCCGCGCCCGCCCATCTGCCCGAGGAACATCTCCTGGAGCTGCTCGAAGCCCTTGAGGCC
>DASYUS010000213.1:0-7451 GCA_036000945.1 Allostellaceae bacterium | reverse complement strand
GCGATACTCGGAGATGACGAGAAGGTCGGCATCGTGCCGCGCCAGTGCTTCAGTGATCGCCGGGAGCCGGGCGCCGCCGCCTTGCCGAATGTTCCAGGCCAGAAGCCGCCGCAGGGTCATTCCCCCGGCAGCTTGCTGGGCACGGCCCGACCGCTGACCTCGGCGCCGGCGTCGGGCGACATCCTGAGGAAGAACGGCACCGACAGCAGCGACAGGATCGCCACCGCGGCGAGCGCAAAGGAGAAATCGGCCGGTGCCGACACAGTCGTGTGATGGAGGCCGAGCATCAGGTAGAGCATCAGCGCGCCGGTTCCGACCCCGATGCTCTGTGACAGCTGCTGCGCCATGCTGGTGAGGCTGGTGGCGCGGCTCAGCATGCCGGCCGGCACGTCGGCGTAGGAGAGCGTATTGATGCTGGTCATCTGCAACGAGCGGAAAAAGCCGCCCGCCAGCAGGGCCAGGAAGATCACGGCGTGCGGCGTCGATGGCTGGAAGAAGGAATAGGAGAAGAGGAACCCGGCGCTGACGATCGTGTTGCCGACCAGCACGCGGCGGAAGCCGAAGGTGCGGATGATGGCGGCGACGAGAAGCTTGTTGCTCATCGCCCCGGCGGCGCTGGCAAAGGTGATGAGGCCCGAGGACAGCGGGTCGAGGCCGAACCCGACCTGCAGCATCAGCGGCATCAGGAACGGCAGCGCACCGAGCCCAGCGCGAAAGATGAAGCCGCCGATCGTTGCCATCCGATAGGTCGGGATCCGCATCAGCGCGAGGTCGATGATCGGATGATCGACCCGCCGCGCGTGGTGCACATAAAGCATCAGGCAAAGGATCCCGGCCGCGAGCAGTCCGGCGATGAGCGTCAGCGGCAACTCGCCGCGCCCGCTCATCTCGAAGCCGAAGGCGAGGCTCGCGAGCCCGATCCCGGTCAACACGAAGCCGCGCAGATCGAACGGCCGCACCGTCGTCTCGCGGATGTTTTCGATGAAGAGGCGCACCAGGAGGACGCCGAGCACGCCGATCGGGATGTTGATGAAAAAGATCCAGGGCCATGACCAATAGGTCACGATAAAGCCGCCGAGCGGCGGTCCGATCACCGGGCCGACCAGCGCCGGCACGCTGACATACGACATCGCCCGCACCAGTTCCGACCGCGGCACGCTGCGCAACAGGACGAGCCGGCCGACCGGCACCATCATCGCCCCGCCCATGCCCTGCACGATCCGCGCGACGACCAGCATCCACAGCGAGTTGGACAGCCCGCAGCCGATCGAGCCCAGCGTAAACACGACGATCGCCGCACTGAACACGCGGCGCGGGCCGAAGCGGTCGGCGGTCCAGCCGCTGATCGGGATGAACACCGCCAGGCTCAACAGATAGCAGGTGATCGCGACGTTGAGCCGCAGCGGGCTCTCGCCGATCGAATCGCCGATCGCCGGCAGGGCGGTCGCGATGATCGTCGCATCGAGGTTCTGCATGAACATCGCACAGGCGACGATCAGCGAGGTGATCACCTGACGCGTGCGCGGCGTCATGCGCGCCTGCATCAGCCCATCCCCGCCGCCGGCGAAGCGGAAACGGGTACAGCATTAATCCTTTCGATCATGTGTCTAAAATATCGCGGCGACTCCAGGGGAGAAAGAACGGTCGTCGAGTTTCGCGGAATTATTGTGCCCGTTCGACGTTTGCTGTGGCGATTTTGTCCAACCGGAGGCGGAACCCGATGCCACGATCTGGCCGTGTGATTATTGTTGTCGCTGCGTCACTGGCGCTTGCCGGGTGCGGCGTGACGCCGGGGTGCCGCGCGGTGAGCACGGGGGCGCTCGGCGCCGGCACCGGCGCGGCGATTGCCGCGATCGCCGGCGGACCGGTCGGATTGGGTGCTGCGATCGGCGGCGCCACCGGATTGATCGGCGGCGCGGCGACGCCGCCGCAGGCGGCCTATCTCGGGCCGTCGCCGTTCTGCTACTGAGCGGCCGAGACCGCCCGAGCCAAACGGAGCTTCGCGAGGCGATCGATTTGCCTTACAAAAACCTCCCGTGGCCGGGAATCCGATCGAAGTTCTGATCCTGCAGCACCCGCAGGAGCGGCGCGAACCGCTGGCGACCGCCGCCACGGCGGTCGCGGTGTTGCCGCGCGCTAGGCTCGTCGCCGGCTTGTCCTGGCCTAACCTGCCGCGCGCGCTGGGGCACCCGGCCGACCCGAGGCGCTGGGGCGTCCTCTATCTCGGGTCGGCGCGGCCGAGCGCCCTGGCGCCGGGGCGTGAGATTATCGTGCTCGGTCGCGGCGGCGAGCCGCTGGCGGATGCCGATGCGATCCTGCGCAGCCTCGACGGCATCGTCCTGCTCGACGGCAGCTGGAAAGAGGCGAAGACCCTGTGGTGGCGCAATCCGTGGCTGTTGAAGCTGCACCGCCTGGTGCTCAACCCGTCGCTCCCGGCGCGCCTCGGCCGGCTGCGCCGTGAGCCGCGCCGTGATGCCCTGTCGACGCTGGAAGCCGCCGCTCTCGTGCTGCGCCATCTCGAAGCCGGTCCGGAAAGGGCCGATGCGCTGCTGGCGGCGCTCGACCGGCTGATGTTGCAGGCGCGCCGACCGGCCCCGGCCGAACGCACCGCATAACGCAGGACTGCTAGAATCCTCGTCACCGCGACGGCGCGGCGCCCGGCGCAGCGAAGATCTCCGCCGCATCGGCAGCCAGCGCAGCCCGCATTTGCGGCCGCATGTACATCATGTGCCCGCCGTCGTAGACGCGCAGGCGAATCCCGGCGCGCACGGCCGCGGGAACGGCGAGCTGATCGACGAGCCAGCGCGAGGCGAGGTAGGGCGTCACCAGATCGTAGCGCCCATTGGCGACGAGCAGCCTCGTCTCGGGATAGGCCAGCAACGTCTTTTGCAGCGATGACAGCGCCAGCCCGAGCCCGCCCTCGCCGCCGCGCGCACCATCCCAGTCCCATTGCTGCGACACCTCGTTCGGCAGCACCCGATAGGGGTTTTCGGTGCGGTAGCCGAGCGTCGCGGGCGCATAAGTGTCGAAGGCAGCGGTGTAGGCGGCAACGGCCGGGTCGAGCACCGGATCGCCGCCGCGGTCGTCCCAAGGATTGGCGGTCGTCGCCCGCGTCACCGTGGCATCGTAGACGCTGAGGATCTCGCCCTGCGCGCGCCGCAACTCATGCGCAAAGGTCCGGCCGCCGACCCGCCCGCGCTCGCGCCGCACGATGTCGTCGCCGAGGCCGATCATCGCGGCGACGCGAGCGACGAACGGGTCGCCGGAGGCCGGGACGCCTTTCATCCCCGCCAGCCCGACGAGGTAGTCCGACAAGGCGAAGCGCTCGACCGCTTCGGCGTCGTCCGCCGTCCACTTCCTCCCGGAGAGCGCCGCGGCGGATGCCGCAAAGCTCGGCAATTCGAAGGCCGGCGCCAGGGCATTGCTGATGGCGGGATGGAGGATGTCGATATCGAGCGCCGGCGAGACCAGGACGAGGCCGCTCAGGGTGACGCCGACGTCGCGCGGCAGGCGTCCAGCCAGGGCGGCGGCGCGCAGCCCGCCATAGCTCTCGCCGACGAGAAAAATAGGGGCGCTCCAACGCTCGTGCCGCGTCAGCCAGCGGTGTACGACGGCGCCGAGCGAATTCAGATCGCTGCGGATGCTCCAGAACGGCTTGTCGGGGTTGTCCTCCTTGCCCTTGCCGCGGCTGAACCCGGTGCCGACCGGGTCGATGAACACCAGGTCCGTGAACGGCAGCCAAGTCGACGGGTTGTTGACGAGCCGCACCGGCGGGTTCGGCACCGCGCCGCTTGCCGGCGTGTCGAGGATGCGGGGCCCCAGCGCCCCGAGGTGAAGAAACACCGAGGCCGCGCCAGGGCCGCCGTTGAACACGAACGCGACCGGCCGCTGCTTGCCGGCGGGCGCGTCGGCCAGATACGACACCGTATAGACCGAGGCGGTCGGATTACCCTTCTGGTCGGTGAGGCCGATGGTTTCGGCAACCGCGCGATAGTCGAGCGGCCGGTCGGCGAGATCTACCGTATGATGCGTCTCCACTCGCGCCGGCAGCTCGGAGGCGGACCTTGTCGGCTTTTCGTCCGCGCCCGCGGCCGGCACAACAATGCTCATCAAGCAGAAGGCGGCTCCGGCAATGGCGCTCGTCGGCCCCGCGAGACGCAACCGGAACTGCGCGAGTGGGTCGGTTAGGGTCATCGCCGCAAACGCCCTCTCGCCTCTCTGGCTAGCCGCCCCGCTTCCATTGGCATCCGTTAGTGTATCAGTTCGGACGCCGAGGCATTCGGTTCATCCGCCGGCTGTGGCGCCCAGCGCTCCACCGGTCGCCCAACAGGAGCGCTAACGCTCCGCGCCGCATTGTCATCCGCCGCCACTGCGGCTGGCCGGCAACTACGGCGCTTGCTCCGTGGCGTGGAATCGGGAATAGAGAACCACCCTGTCGTGGAGATCCGGCCCGATGCGCGCGCTTGCCCTGTTCTGCCTCGTCACGCTCGCCGGTTGCGTCGGATCGGTGCGGGACGAAGGTTTCGCTGCGAATGGCCCGAACGCGTTCCTCTACAGCGCTCACACCAACGCAGTGATGACCACCAACGACGACGGTGAGGCTGAGCGGCTGCGCCGCGACTGGATCGCCGACGCACTCCAGGTGCACGCGATGTGCGGCAACGGCTATGTCGTCGATACGCGGCGTTATGTCCCCGACGCCGACGGGCCGTTCGGCAATGGCGGGGAAATTCTCTACGCCGGGCGCTGCCTTCAGGAGCCGCCTAGGGTGGTGCCGCGCGGAACTCCGAGAGGCTGAGTTGGTTTTTCGGACTGTTCCTTTCCCGGCCGCATTCCGGGCGAGACGCGAGCAGTCCGCTGTCCCGCGCTCTGGCGATCCGCCGCCTCACCCCGACCCATTCCCCCGGTGGGGGAGGGCGCGTATCTCGGCAGCTCTGGCCATCCTTGCGGCGCTTTTGTCGGGAGTGTCGGCGGCCCCCCGTGGCGCCGCTGCCTACACCGCGGCGGGCGACCGCGTGTTCGCCGCGACCGGTATCCTGCCGCAGATCGCGCCCACCGACCAAATCTATCTCTGGTCGATGACGACGCCGCTCGCCGGCGGCGCGTTCGGGGCTCCGACGCGCGCCACCGATCTCGGCGCCGTCTATGAAAAGACGATCACCGAGCGACTCGGGCTGCACCTCCAGGGCGCCTGGGTCCGCATCGACCGAGAGGACGCCGGGGCGGCCTATGGCTTCGAGAACTTCAGCAGCGAACTCAAATACCTGGCAATCAACGACCACGGGCGCGAATTGCTGCTGACGCTCGGCCTCGACCGGGAATGGGGCGGCACCGGAGCACGACGGATCGGCGAACCGGACCAGGGCGCGACCGAGCCGCGCCTTTATTTCGGCAAGGGCCTCGGCGATCTCGACATCGGTTATCTGCGGCCCTTCGCCGTGACCGGTTTTGTCGGCTACGCAATCTCGGATGGGGACCCGCGCCCCGATCTCGTCAAGACCGGCTTGGCGGTGCAATATTCGGTACCCTATCTGCAATCGAAGGTGCAAAGCTTCGACCTGCCGGCGCTGATCCGCGGATTGACACCAATGACAGAAGTCCGGTTCACGATCCCGGCGGGGCACAGCTTCGGCGCGCGAACGACGGCGCTGGTTGCCCCCGGCATCAACTTTGCGGGCGAGGGCTGGGAGGTGGTGCTGGAGGCGCTGGTGCCGGCGACCCGCGCCACGGGCGACGGGGTCGGTGTCAGGGCGCAGGTGCACGTGTCGCTCGATTTTTTGTTCCCCGAGACGGTCGGCCGGCCGTTGTTTCCTGTACGCTGACGAGGGCTGGGGATGCCACGCGCGACGATGCCGTTTTGGTTGCGAACCTGGCGTGGTCAGCTGATAGCCGCCACGGCGGTGATCCTGTCCGCCGCGATGGCGTTGGCGGCGCCGGCCGGCACGGTCGTCGGCCTCAGCGGGCAGTGCCTTGTCGAGAGCAGCGGCACTCGCGCCGCCCTCCGGCTCGGCCAGGCGGTGCAGGTTGGCGACACCGTCGATGTGCCGTCGGCGGGCAAGCTGAAATTGCGCATGGCCGATGGTTCGATGGTGTCGGTTGCCGAAGGCACGCGCATGACGATCGGCGCCTACGGCGTCGACGGCGCGGGACAGCGGGAGAACGCCCGCCTGTCGGTAGGGCAGGGACTGTTGCGCGCGGTCGTCGCGCCGGTCGAGCGGCCGGCGACATTCGAAGTCGAAACCGCGGTCGGCACGGCGGCGGTGCGGTCGACCGACTGGTTTGTCGAAGCCTCGCCCGGCGCGATGCAGGTCGGGGTGCTGAACGGCAGCGTCGAGATGAAGAGCGCGGCGACCGGGCGCGGCGTGCTGATCCCGGCCCGCTGGGGCGGCCGGCTCGAATCCGGGCTCGACCCGGTGCCGCCGCGGGTGTGGAGTCAGGCCGAGTTCGACGCGGTCATCGCCCGCACCGACATGCCCTAAGGCGGCGCGCCTTGCGCGGGCCGGCGTTCGCCTGGCCTTGTCTGGTCCGCAAACGCGGGGTGCGCGAAGCGGCACTCGCCCTCGTGATCGCGATGGCGGTCCTGCTGCCGTTCACCGTTTACGCCCCGGTCGCGTTGCGCGATCTCGAGACGGGTTCGCTCGATCTGCGCTTCCGCCTGCGGGGCGCGTTGCCGGAGGCGGGGCGCACGGTCGTCCTCCTGGTCGACGAGGACAGCATCAAGCGGCTGGGACGCTGGCCGTTGAGCCGGCGGCTGTATGCCAAGGCGGTCGAGATTTTGGATCGCGCCGGCGCCCGCGTCATTGCCTTCGACCTGTTGTTCGCCGAACCCGAGGAGGCGGTGCCGAGCGCGGTGCGGGGCATCGCGCGCGACGCGGCAACGCGGCTTGATGATCCCGAGGACGCAAAGCTGCGTGCCAATCTCGCCCGCATCGCCGAGGATGAGCCGGACCGGGATTTCGCGGCGTCCCTTAGGCGGGCGAGCGGCAAGACGCTGCTGGCGTTGGCGTTCTCCTCGTTCAAGGGCGAAGCGGAGGACGCGCCGCAGCTCGCCGAGCAGGTCTACCAGCAGCTCGAACCGAGCCGCAACGAGCCGTTCTTCCCGCTGCAGCCGACGAGGGCATTGCTGCCGGTGCCGGCGCTCACCGGGGCTGCCGGCCTCGGTCACGTCAACATCGCCTTCGACCGCGACGGCGCGCCGCGCTACGACGACCTCGCCCTGCCGTTCAGCGGCGATTTCGTGCCGTCATTGCCGGTACGCGCCGCGGCCGCCTATCGCGGTCTGCCGTGGAGCGGCGTCGGGCTCGCGCTCGGCGATGGCGTCCGGTTGGGCGACGTGCTCGTCCCGACCGACCCCGGCATGCGGCTGCTGATCAATTACCGCGGGCCGCGCGGCACGATCCCGACCCGTTCCTTTGCCGACCTGGTCGAGGGCAAGCTCGATACGGACCTGT
>DASYUS010000212.1:0-11065 GCA_036000945.1 Allostellaceae bacterium | reverse complement strand
GCGTTAGCGGCGGCGCACTCCGGCCTCGGTGACGATCAGGTCCATCGGCACGTCGAACGGCTGCGGGTAGATCGTCGCCAGTTGCTGCACCGCGAAGCCGACCCCGATCGCCCAGGGGCGGGGCGGCAGCGCTGCCAGCGTGCGGTCGAAATAGCCGCCGCCATAGCCAAGCCGGTAGCACGCCGCGTCAAACCCGACCAGTGGCGCGAGTACGATCGCCGGCGTGACGATGGTGCGCTGTTCCGGCACCGGGATGTTCCAGACGCCGTCGACGAGCGGCTCGCCGGGCCGCCAGGCGCGGTATTCGAGCGGGCCCTTTTTGTCGACGACGACTGGGAGCGCGACGCGGCGTCCCTCGGCCAACGCCCAGTCGACCAGCGGGCGCGGGTCGAACTCGGCGCGAAACGGCCAATAGACGCCGAGAATCCCCGGCCGCTCGGCGAGCAGGGTACGCAGATCGGCGGCGATGCGCTCGCCCCAGCGGCGCCGCTCGTCGGCCGGCAGCGCCTGGCGCAGCGCAATCAACCGCTCGCGCTCACCGCGCCGCCAGCGTTTGACTTGATCGGCGTCCACCCGGCTACTCCGGGATCAGGTCGAGCACGTCCTCGCCGTTGTGCAGGCGTTCCGCCAACTCGGTATGAAACGCTTGCAGCCATTCGACCATTTCTTCGGGGGTCTTGGTGCGATGCACATCGCCGTATTCTCGGTTAATAAAATCCATGCTTTTCCGCATGTTTTGCATTTCCACGCCGCCGAACGGATAATCGAACAGCAGGTCGTAATAAAATTTGAACGAGCCCGTTTGGTTGTTCGGCTTCATCCGCAAGCGTTGGATTTTGTCGAGCCAACTCTCAAGCTCGCGCCGAAAATGTTGACGAGTTTCCGATGGAAAGTCGAACCCAGCCAATTTGATCAGATGCAAGTTGATTTGGTCATACAGGCCGAGAATGGCATGTTCGACGAGCTTTCGCGGAAAGGCCATCACCTCTACTTCGTCGATCTTCACGGCAAGGACCTCTCATGTAATCTCAGAACAGCCCGGTAATTCGGCCGTCTTCGGTCAGCTCGATGTTGTTGGCGGCGGGCACCCGCGGCAGCCCGGGCATCGTCATGATCTCGCCGCACACCGCGACGATGAACTCGGCCCCGGCCGACAGCCTGATCTCGCGCACCCCGAGAACATGATCGTCCGGCGCCCCTTTGACGTTGGTATCGGTGGTAAAGCTGTACTGGGTTTTGGCGATGCACACCGGGAAGTGCCCGTACCCGCCCTTCTGCAATTCGGCGAGCCGGTTCTCGATCGCGCCGTCGCAGGCGATGTCGCGGGCCCGGTAGATCTTTTGCGCGATCGTCTTGATCTTGTCGCGCAGCGGCATCTCGTCGGGATAGAGAAAGCGGAAATCGGCCTTGCCGCTGTCGGCGAGCTTGACGACGGTGCGGGCGAGTTCAGCGGCGCCCTCGCTGCCATAGGCCCAATGGTCGGCGATCACCGCCTCGACCCCCATGCCGGCGCAAAGTTCCTTCAGCCTGGCGTGCTCGGCCTCGGTATCGGCGCTGAAGCGGTTGACCGACACCACCGCCGGCACGCCGAAGCCGGCGAGGTTTTCGAGATGACGCTTGAGATTGGCGAAGCCCTTTTCGAGCGCGGCGACGTTTTCCTCTCGCAGCCCGTCGCGCGGCACGCCGCCATGCATCTTGAGCGCCCGCACCGTGGCGACGATGACCGCGGCATCGGGCTTGAGCCCGGCCTTGCGGCACTTGATGTCGAAGAATTTCTCGGCGCCGAGATCGGCGCCGAACCCGGCCTCGGTCACGCAATAATCGGCGAGCTTCAGCGCCGTCGTCGTCGCCAGCACCGAGTTGCAGCCATGCGCGATGTTGGCGAACGGCCCGCCATGGATGAAGGCCGGGTTGTTTTCGAGCGTTTGCACCAGGTTCGGCGCGAGCGCGTCCTTCAACAGCGCCGCCATCGACCCCGCCGCCTTCAAGTCCGAGGCCTTTACCGACTGGCGCTCGCGGGTCTGGCCGACGACGATGTTGGCAAGGCGCCGGCGCAGATCGGCCAAGTCGGTCGACAGGCAGAAGATCGCCATCACCTCCGACGCGACCGTGATGTCGAACCCGTCCTCGCGGGCAAACCCGTTGGCGACGCCGCCCAATGAGGAGACGATCGAGCGCAACGCCCGGTCGTTCATGTCGACGCCGCGGCGCCAGGCGACGCGGCGCGGATCGAGGCGCGGATCGAGGCCATAATAGATGTGGTTGTCGATCATCGCGGCGAGCAGGTTGTTGGCCGTGCCGATCGCGTGCAGGTCGCCGGTGAAATGCAGGTTGATGTCTTCCATCGGCACGACCTGGGCGTAGCCGCCGCCGGCGGCGCCGCCCTTGACGCCGAAACACGGCCCGAGGCTCGGCTCGCGCAGGCAGAGGATCGCCTTCTTGCCGATGTGGTTGAGCGCGTCGCCAAGGCCGACCGTCGTCGTCGTCTTGCCCTCGCCGGCCGGGGTCGGGGTGATCGCGGTGACGAGGATGAGCTTGCCATTCGGCCGGTCCTGCAGCGTGCGGATGTAATCGAGCGAGATCTTCGCCTTGTAGCGGCCATAGGGCGACAACGCCTCGTCGGGGATGCCGAGCTTGTCCGCCGCGACCTGGCCGATCGGCCGCATTGCCGCCGCTTGCGCAATGTCGATATCGGATTGTGGGTTTTTGTGCTGATCGGCTCCGCGCGCCACGGCGTTTCTCCTCGACTGAAAGCTGGTAGGGTCTTAGCCCCTCCGCACCGCAGCCTGCAACCGCTCTAAATCGGATGCTGGGCTGTGATACCCCGCCGCATCCGCGTGGACGGCTATTTCAGCGCTGCGCTCGCCGCCGCTCGGCGAGCGCCACGGCGCAGTCCGGCTGGCGTCGATGGGGATGGCCGCCTATATTCGGTCCCTATATTCCGGCGAATTGGCCTTTTCTCTCTTTCGAGGTCGAACATGCCCAGGCTGACAGGAGCCCTCTGGATGTCCCGTTTCGCCGCCGTCGCGCTTGCCGTCATGCTTGGCATCGGCGCTGCGGCCGTCGCGCCGGCGCCTGCCGCGGCGCAATTCTTTTATGGCTTTCCGCGCTTCTACGCGCCTTATCCCTATTACTATCCGCCGCCGGCCTATTATCCGTATTACCCGCCGCCAGCCTATTATCCGCCGCCGGCTCCGGCCTATTACCCGCCGCCGGCCGGCGCACCGGCAGCGCCCGGCGCCGTGGCGCCCGCGACCGGCGCCGCGCCAACCGCCGCCTCGATCACCTATACCGACCGGCCGGCCTTCCAGAACGCCACCGGACAGACCTGCCGCGAGTTCAAGGCGGCGAACGGCGCGCTCGGCACCGCCTGCCAGGACACCGCGGGCCAGTGGCGCGTCGCCAACTAAAACGGCCGGCTTCTCGGCGCATCGCCCGCTGACCGGCGGCGCGAAGCGGCACCGCGCCCGCGCGGCGCTGTCACGGCTCGGCCGCGTGGTTTTCTTCTGCGCCCTTGGTTTCCTCGTCGGCTCGATCGCCCTGGTGATGCTGTATCGTGCGCTGCCGCCGCCGGTCACGCCGTTGATGCTGCTGCGCCTGGCCGAGGGCTACCCGATGGTCAAGAGCTGGCGTCCGCTCGACAAGATTTCGCCAGCGCTGATCCGCGCTGTGATGGCCGGCGAGGACGCACGATTCTGTCGTCATCATGGCTTTGATTGGCGGGCGATCGAGACCGCCTGGCGGCGCTATGAGAGCGGCCGGGGACGCCTGCTCGGCGCCAGTACGATCTCGATGCAAACTGCCAAGAACGTCTTTCTGTGGCCCGGTCGCGACTGGCTGCGCAAGGGGTTGGAGGCCTACTTCACGGCGCTGATCGAGGTTGCCTGGGGCAAGCGCCGCATCATCGAGGTCTACCTCAACGTCGCGGAGTGGGGCCCGGGGATTTACGGCGCCGAGGCCGCCGCCGAGCACCATTTCGGAAAACCGGCCGCCGCGCTGACCCTCGATGAAGCGGCGCGGCTCGCCGCCGTGCTGCCCGATCCGCTTAACCGCTCGCCGCGTCGTCCGAGCCGCGCGGCCGCCGTGCGTACCGGCTTCATTCTGCGACAGATGCCCGGCCTGCCGGCCTCGGCGCCGCTGCCGTGCGGCTAGGCGGTGCGACAGCGTTTTGGAGGCGGGCGCCGCCTCCCGGTCAGGTTGGTGAGCGCCGCGGCCAGCCGACATTTCGCCAACCGAGCATGCTGACCCGCTTGACCTGACGACGCGTTGCTTGACATTTTCGGCGCAGTTGCGGGCGTATGGAGAACCACGATGGCGCGGCCGATCGTCTATGGCCCGGCGATGAGCCCCTATGTCTGGAGTACGCGCCTCGCGCTCGCCGAGAAGGGCGTCGCCCACGATCTCGTCGAGGTGAGCCGTGGCGAGTTCCGGGAGGAGCCGCATCTGTCGCGCCATCCGTTCGGCAAGGTGCCGGCGTTCGAGCATGACGGCTTCCAGCTCTACGAGACGCAAGCCATCCTGCGCTACATTGACGAGGGCTTTCCGGTCGCGCCGTTGCAGCCGACCGATCTCCATCAGTTCGCCCGGATGAACCAGATCATGGGTATCGTCGATGCCTATGCCTGGGCGTCAATCGCCGCGGGCATCGGGTTCAACCGCCTCGTCGCACCGCGCCTCGGCCTGCCGGTCGACGAGGCGGCGATCGCCGCCGCGGTGCCGCGCGCCCGGCTATGCGTGTCGGAGATCGCCCGCCTCCAGGGCGATCAACCCTACCTCGCCGGCGAGCGGATCAGCCTCGCCGACCTGATGGTGATCCCGCTCCTCTATTATTTCAGCCTGGTGCCCGAAGGCGAGGCACCGATCGCCGAGCACCCGGAGCTGCGGGCGTGGCTGCGCCGCATGGAAGCGCGACAGAGCTTCCAGGTCACCAAGCCGCCGGGCGTGTGACCCAAAACCCGCGTGACATCGCGCGGCATTCGCGCGAGGCTCCGGGCCTCACCTTCGCCCCCAAGGAGGACCCCCGCGATGCTCGAACAGGACGTCGTCGTTACCACCAAATACGGCAACTGCCCGGCCTTCGCCGTCTGCCCCGACGCGCCGGGCTCCTATCCCGGCATCATCTTCTACATGGACGCGCCGGGGATCCGGGAGGAGCTGCGCAACATGGCGCGGCGCATCGCCAAGCACGGCTATTTCTGCCTGCTGCCGGACATGTACTACCGGCTCGGCACGCTGCGCTTCGACGTGGCGCGGCGCGACGACACGATGGCGCCTGTCTTCCTCCAGGCGATGAACAGCCTGACCAACGCCAAGGTGATGGACGACACCGGCGGCTGGATCGGCTGGATGGACGCGCAGGACAAATGCAAACCCGGCCCGATGGGCTGCGTCGGCTACTGCATGAGCGGCATGCACATCACCAACGCCGCCGCGTTCTACCCGCACCGCATCGCCTCGGCCGCCTCGCTCTACGGCGTCGGCATCATCACCGACAAGGAGGATTCGCCGCATCTGTTCCTCGAACGCGTAAAGGGCGAGCTTTATTACGCCTTCGCCGAGACCGACCGCAGCGTGCCGCCGCATATTCCGGGCGACCTGAAGAAGCTGCTCGACAAGCACGACATCAAGCACGAACTGAAGGTGTTCGCCGGCACCGAGCACGGCTTCGCCTTCCCCGAGCGGGCGATCTACAACACGCTCGCCGCCGAGGAGACCTGGGCGAAAATGTTCGCAATGTGGGACCGCACGCTGAAATAGTGCGGCAGCGTCGCCCCTCACCCCGGCCCTCTCCCAGCGCGCGGGGAGAGGGAGGGACCCGGCCCGCAGGAACGGGAGGCTGAGGGGGAGTTCGCCGCCAGAATATCAATCGCATCCGCGATGACAGCCTCGGCCGCCAGATTGGCGAGGTTCGGTGCCGCCAAGACCCGGACGAGGCGGCCGCGCGGCGCGCAACGCGCCGGATCAGACTCGCGCGAAAACAGCACGATGAGCGGCGAGCCGGCCGCCGCCGCGAGGTGGCAGACCCCGGTATCGTTGCCGATCGTCAGCCGGGCGTGCCGGCAGAGCGCGGCGAGCTGAACGAGATCAGTGCGGCCGGTGAGGTCGACGGCGTCCGGGCAAGCCTCGCAGATCTCCGCGGCGAGCAGCCTTTCCGCCGCCGCGCCGACCACCACCGGCACACAACCGGCCTCGGCGAGCGCCCGTGCCACCGCGCCGAATGCGGTAGCGGGCCAGCGTTTCGCCGGATGCTGCGGCGACGATCCCGGCACCAACAGAGCGAAATCCCGTCCGGCGAGCTGTTCCGGCAATGCCCGGTCGAGCGGCGGCAGCGTCGGCAGCGGCGTCGGGTAGATCCCGGCCATCAACAGCTGCTCGGCCTGCTCGTCGATCGTGTGCTGCCGATCGCGCGCGAGATTGGCGTGCGGGTGCGAGCACCCGGGAGCGATGCCCGACCATTCCGGCATTCCCGGACGCAACAGCCAGGAATAGAGGGAGGTACGCATCGAGGTCTGTAAGTCGTAGACGCGGTCGAAGCGACCCCGCCGCAGCATCCGGCGCAGGGCGAGCCAGCCGCCGATTGCCAAGGGTCCCGGCCGCTCGTCGACCAGCACTTCGTCGAACAGCCCAAGCTCTTCGGCAAACCCGGCAAGCGAGCGGGTTGTCAGCAGGGTGAGGCGGTCGCCGGCATGGTGGCGGCGGATCGCCGCGATCGGCCCCAGCGCCTGGACGAAATCGCCGAGCGCGCTAAGCCGGATCACCAGTACGCGCTGCGGCCGCGGCCGCGCCGGGGTCCGCAGTGCCTCGAAAGCGGCGAAGACCGCGGCATGCGCCGCGATATCGGGGTTGCCGCGGGTGGCATCGAGGCTGGCAACGACGCGCCTTCCTTCGGGAGTGCTCGGCAATCGATCGGTGTCGCGAGCGAGCTTATAGCGCCGGTCGGGCCGCCACGCCGCCTCGTTCCACGCGAAGAAATGATGGAGCGGCGTGCCCGGCGGGAAATCTTGCGCCGTCAGCTTCATGGCCGGCGGTCGCCGGCGACGCGCAGCAGCGCCGCTTCGAGCCGGCGCGACTGCGCGACCGCGTCGAAGCGTTGGGCCACGGCTGCGCGCGCCGCTGTGCCGAGGCGCCGGCGCAGTTCGGGGTCGTCGATCAGGCTGGCGAGCGCGTCGGCGAGGGCCTGCGGGTCGCCTTCCGGGACGATGAGCCCGGTTCGGTCGTGCTCGACCGCCTCGGTGATGCCGGCATGGTTGGAGCCGACAACCGGCAGGCCTTCGGCCATTGCCTCGAAAATCACCGTCGGCAGCCCTTCCGCATCGCCGTCGCGGGCTGTCACGCTCGGCACGCACAGCGCCGCCGCACCGCGCATCGCGCGGCGCACCTCCTCGTTCGGCAGCCAGCCGCAAAACGTCACCTGCTTCAGGCCCCGCGCCTGCTCGCGCAGTGCCCCGGCGAGCGGGCCGTCGCCGATCAGCACGAGGCGGGCGCCGCTGCCCCGGCCTTCGAGGAGGCGCATCGCCTCGATCAGGTGCGCCACCCCCTTCTTCTCGACGAACCGTCCGACGAACAGGATATGGGGATCGCCGGCAGCCCCCGATCCCTCCGCGGGTCCGGCAGCGATCTCGACGCCCTGGTGAATGACCTCGAGCTTGTCGGGCGGAAAACCGCGCGCCACGAGCCGGTCGCGGACGAATTCGGAGACGCAGATAAGCAGCGCGGCCTCGCGCTGCAGGGCGGTGAGGCGGCGCTGATAGACCGGCGGCGCGAGGCGTCGGCGGTAATGCGCCTCCTTGGTGGCGTCGCCGCCGTGAAACGTCACGACCAGCGGGATGCCGAGCGCCCGGGCGATCGGCAGGGCGAAGGCGCCGCCGCGGCCGAAATGCGCGTGCACCAGCCGGGGTCGCAGTGCCAGCAGATCGGGCTCCGGCGGCAGCCGGCCCAAATGGCGGAACAGCGTCCGGTCGAACGTCCCGAGCGTCCCGGCCCGGCCGAGAAGCAGCTTGTCGCCGGGCAGCGCGCTTGCCCCGGCATCCAGCCGGCAGCCGAGCCAGACCGGCGCGAGGTGCTCGAACCCGACATAGAAACGGCTGAGAAACCCGACCTCCGACAGCGGCGCCAACCGGTGGCGATAGACCAGCAGCGTGTCACGCGCCTGCCCCTCTCCCGCATCGCGGGAGAGGGAGGGGCCCGCGCCGCAGGCGTGGGAGGGTGAGGGTTGAGCGGGCTGCGCCACCCTCACCCTCCCGCCCGCTTCGCGTTCGGGCACCCTCTCCCGCGACGCGCGAGAGGGGCTGAGGAGCGCACCCGAATCGTCATCCGAGCAATGCCTCGTAGCGGGCAGCGACCTCGTCCCAGCCCAGCCCGCGCTGCGTCGCCAGCGCGCCGCGATGCCAGCGCCGCCATAAATCATCGTCGCGCAGCAACGCGATCGCCGTCTCAGCAAATTCGTCGTCGCTCGCGGCGATGCGGCCGGTCTGCCTGTCGACGATCCGTTCGACGACGCTGCCGAGCGACTGCACCACCGCCGGCACGCCCATCGCCTGTGCTTCGGCGAGGGCAAGGCAGAAGGTCTCGCCCGGGTCGCCGCGGTAGAGCATGGCGCGGGCGCCCGCCAACGCCGCCGCCAGGCTCTCCCGGCCGGCCGGAGGGTGGCGGCGCACACCCCGGGCGTGGAGCGCGTCGGCGCGGGCCAGCACCGCCGCCATCCGCTGCGCCGCATCCCCCGAAGCCCCGCCGCGATACACCGCGGATCCGGCGTAGATGTGCAATTCGGCGCCAGGCACCGCCGGGGCAATGCGCGCCTCCCACAAATCCAAGAGCCAATCGAGGCCGCGCAGCGGGTTCGAGGTGAACACCGCACGCGGCGGCGGCGGCTCGCGCTCGGCGGCGTGGCGGAACCGGTCGAGGACGCCGTAGGGGATGATCTCGATTCCGTCGCGCGGGACCCAGGCGGGGACGGTCCGCGCGTGATAATGTCCGGTGACGACGAGGGTCGGGCGATAGCGCAAGAGCGGCCACAGCACGCGCGGCTTCTTCAGGTAGCGCGCCGGGTTGTGCAGCCAGAAGAGGCGCCGCCCGGCGCGCGGCGCGAGGCCGATCACGCGGTGGCCGCGATTGCCGATATAGAGGTCGCAGGATTGCGGCACCCCATCGTCGAGCGGCGCCCAGCCGACCCCGTTGTGGATGAGCGCGACGCGGCACCGGCTGAGCGCCGTGACCCGGTGGCCGCGCGCGGCGAAGGCCTCGGCGAGCGCGACAAAGGCGGTCTCGGCGCCGCCGAGCGGCCCCGCTTCGGCCGTCCGGCCGTCGAAGGCGATGCCGTCATCGGCCATCACCAATTCGGCCATCATTCGCGCTCCAGTCGCGCCTTCAGGTACGACAGGATCGGGTAGAGCGCCGCGCAGAGCGCGATGAGGAAGCCCCAGGGGCCTTCGCGATAGCCGCGCCGGGCGATGTAGCATTTCCAGAAGCGCGAGGCGATCCGCCGCAGATTGCGCCCAAAGCTGCCGATATCGCCGCTGTCGCGCAGATCCTGCGCCCGCAAACTCGTATAGCGGTCGAGCCGGCGCAGCATGTCGGAGATGCTGCGGCCGATATGGTGGACGAGGCGGCTGTCGAGCGTCGCGCCCTGCGGCCCGGACAGGCTGACCTGGGGGTGCACGCGCTCATTGCCCCACTGCTTGGTGCCGCGGCGGAACAAGCCGGCATGGGCCGAACGGCCGAACGAGGCGCCCCAGCCCCAGCGCACAAGGCGTTCGCCGACGTAATTGTCGACCGGGATCAGGTGCCAGGAGGCCGCCGATGTCGCGACGACGGCGCGGATCTCAGCCGCGAGCACGGATCCGACGCGCTCGTCGGCGTCGATTTCGACGACCCACTCGCCGCGGCACGCGGCGATCCCGGCGTTGCGGCGCGGCCCCTCGCGCTCCCAGGCGCCCTCCAGCACCTGGTCGGCCCATCGCCGCGCAATATCGCCCGAGCCATCCTCGCAGCGGTCGAGAACCACCACGATTTCGTCGGCAAAGACGAGGTTGGATAGACAGTCTTCGAGCTGAGCCTCCTCGTTGCGCACGACGACAAGTGCTGACAAAAGCGGGCTCGGATGCGCCGGTGCTGCGGCCCGGGCCGGCTCGGAGATGGTTTCGGTCATGCCGCTTCGCTTGCGGCGCGGCGCCACAGTTGGCGCACCGCCGCCTCGGCCATCTCGACTGTGAGGCTGTCCATCAGTGTGTCGGTGGTGCGATGGTCGAAACCGGCGGCGAACATCGCCTCCGGCGACACTTGCGTGCGCACGACCGCCGTTGCGCGGCCCCAGGGCGCGTATTGCTCGACCGGGCTCGGCCCGAACAGCCCCAGGGTCGGCGTGCCGGACGCTGCGGCGATGTGCATGAGGCCGGTGTCGTTGCCGATGAACAGGGCGCAGCGCCGCAGCACCGCCGCGGCGGTCAACAAATCGGTGCGGCCGACGAGGTCGATCAGCCGCGCCGCCGGCATCGCCGCCAGCAGCGGCGCCGCTTGCGCCCACTCATGCGTCGCCGCCAGCACGACGATGCGCGCCCCGGGCAGCATCCCGTCGGAAGCGGTGAGGCGCCGCGCCAGCTCAGCGAAGCGCTCGGCATGCCATTGCTTGCCGCGCCAATTGGCGGCCGGCCCGATCGCCAGCACCGGCGTGCCCGGCGGCAGCAGCGCCTCGGCGGCGCGCTCATGGCGCGCGGCGGTCCATAGCACCGGGCTCGGCGGCGGATCGAGGCCGAACAGGCGGCCGAGCTGGCGCACCCGATGCTCGCCGGCGTCGCCCTTGGCCATCACGCGACGCTCGCCGGCGCGCAGCAGCCAGGCGATCGCCGAGCCGCGCAGATCGACGACGAGATCCCAGCGGCGGCGTGCCGTATGTGCATAAAGCGCCAGCCAATGCCGCCCCCAGCGCCGCTTCTCCAGCACCAGCAACCGGTCGAGCCCGGGCACCGCCTCGAACAGCGGCGCGGCGACCGGCCCCGCGGCGATCGTCAGGCGAGCACCCGGATGGCGTTCGATGACATGCGACAACAGGCCGGTCGACAGCACGGCA
>DASYUS010000211.1:0-5338 GCA_036000945.1 Allostellaceae bacterium | reverse complement strand
CGCGGGGTGGGGCGGATGGGTCTGGCCGATTTGCTCGGCTATCGGCGGCGTTGGCAACTGCTCTCGCTGTTTTTTCCCAGGCAGGTCTCGTCGAGCGCGCCGATCGTCATCGGGGGCTGCCACCGCAGCGGCACCACGCTGCTGCGCGTCTTGCTGGGGCGGCACCCGAAGATTGTCGACGGGCCTGAAAGCACCGTTTTTCTCAGCCGGATTTCGTCGCCGACCGAGATCGGCGAGCTGTTCGAGATGGACCCCGGCGTCATCGCCCGCTGGCAGCGGCAGAGCCGCACGCAGGTCGAATTCATCGAGCGGTTTCAGGCCGCCGTCCTGGCCGGCGCCGGAAAGCCGATCTGGGCCGAGAAGACGCCGGGCAACGTCCTGCGGTTCGGCTTTGTGCGGCGGCATTTCCCCAACGCCCGGCTCATTCACATCGTCCGCGACGGGCGCGACGTGGTGTGCTCGATGCGCCGGCTGCGCTGGCCGAAGCCGTGCGGCAGGCCGGGCAGCGCGGAGGAGCTGCGCCGCTGCGCCGAGTATTGGGCGCGCTATGTGACCGCCGGCCGGCGGTTTGCCGCCGATCCGCGATATTTCGAGCTGCACTACGAGGATCTCGTCCGCGACCCCGAGCCGGTCTTGCGCGCGCTGCTCGCGTTCATCGGGCTGGAATGGAGCGACGAGGTGCTCGCCGGCAAGAATCCGGCTCCCGGACACCCTGGGGCGCGGGAGTGGGCGGCGGTGGACACGGCGGCGCTGGGGACCTGGCGCGACGAGCTTCAGCCCGCAGAAAAGCAGATCGTCTGCGAGGCGATCGGCGAGCTCTTGATCGAGCTCGGTTACGAGAGCGATCTCTCCTGGGGCGGCGCGGCGCCGCGTCCGGTGACGGGGCAGGCCTCCCCGCATTTCGCCAGGCGATGGACCCGGGCCGAGCGGATTTGGATCGAGCTGATCGCGCTGTGGCGGACTGTCAGAGACCCGCGCCACCCCTGGTGGCCGCGACTGACCGGTGCGGCGCTTGCGGCGCTTTACCTGGCGAGCCCGATCGCCACGCTGATGCACCGCGATCCGATTGTCGGCGTCCTCGCCGACATTTTGGTCCTGACCATTGCCGGGGCGCTGGCCGCGATGCTGACTCCTTCCCTGCTGCGCGCCAAGCGGCGCGCGATCAAGCGGGCCAGAGCCGCCCGCGAGGGCCTCTCATACCCGATCCTGCGGCCGCCTCCCCGGCCGGCCTAGCCCGCACCGCCACCGAGCCGGTGAAGACGGTGGTGAGAGGCGCCTTGCGCGTGAAAGAATGCGATTGCGTCGCCGCCGCGCGTGGTTCGAGACGGCCTCCGGCTTGCGCCGGAGCCCTCCTCACCATGACGTAAGCCTATGATGGCATTACGAAACAACGTCATCATGAGGTGCCGCGCCCCCGGGTCCGGCCTGCGGCCGGCCCGAGGACAGGCTCCGCGCGGCCTCGAAGGACGCACGGCCTTGATCCAGCCGCGAGCCGAAAGCGTTGCGCTGAATCTCACCCGCCCGACGATGACCCCTTCGCGACGGCGCGCCGGCTAAGGCGCGATCTCCTGGACGAATTCGAGGATCTCCCGCCGGCGTGGCACGCGGCCGGCCCAGACCCGGTCGAAATCGGCGACCAGCGCCTTGGTCGCCTCGGCGCTCTGGGTCGCCTCGGCGTCTGCGACCGAGTCGAATTCGTAGAAGGCGATATGGAGACCGGGATCGCTGCGGCTCCAGCAACGCCACGCCCGGCGCGCCTGGAAAACCCGCGCCGCCCACGGCAGATGGTCGGTCGCATACCAATGCTCGAAGCGTTCCCGGTCGGCTTCGGGCACCTCGGCGCGCACCGCCAGATAGGCCTTGGGCATGGCTCAGTCCTCGCCGCCGTCGGCGATCGTGAAGCCGATCTTCAGCGTGACCTGGTAGTGCTGAATCTTGCCGCCATCGATGTGGCCGCGGGTTTCCACCACCTCGAACCAGCGCAGATTGCGCAAGGTCTGCGACGCGCGGGCGACCGCGCGCTTGATCGCGTCGTCGACGCTCGTTTCCGACGAGCCGACGATCTGAATGACCCGGTAGATGTGATCTTCCATGCGATCCTCCCGTTGAAACCAGGCCGCGCGAAGCGCCGGTCGGCAATTAATACCTCGTGCCGCGCCGACCGCGTTTAAAGCCCCGGAAGACGCTACCCGGCGGCTCGCCGGCGCGGCATCGACCAGGCCACCAGCCCCCCGGTCAACGCAGCGGTAATTCCGGCCAGACGGAACATCGTATGGAACGCGCTGAGGAAGGCCTCTTCGGTGCCGGCTCCGCGGCTTGCCGCGACGCTCTCGATCGCCTGAAAGCCGAGCGTCAAGAGCGCCGCGCCGGTGACGACGCCGATCGTACGCGTCAGCATCGACAGGCTGCCGGCGACCCCGCGATGCGCCAGCGGCGAGGCTGCGATCACGATCTCCATATAGGCCACCTGGAAGAAACCCAGGCCAAGCCCGTGCAGGGCGAGCGCCGACACCATCGCCAGCGGCGGGCTTGCGGGGTGCCAGCTGCCGACCAGGAAGAGGCCGGCGCCGGTCGCCAGCGCCCCCAGCAACGCGACGCGTTCCGGTGCGACATGCACGATCAAGCGGCCGGCAAACGGCGACGCCACCGCCATCGCGACAAACCCGGTCGCCAGCAGCGCGCCGGCAAACGGCAACGGCAGATCCGTATAACGCACCAGGAAATAGGGCGCGAACAGGAGGACCGAGAAGGTCACCAGGTACATCGACGCGCTGGCGAGGTTGACGATCGCAAAGCTCGCCCGCCGGAACAGCTCGACCCGGACGATCGGCTGCGGTGCCCGGCCTTCCCACCAGACGAAGGCGGCAAGGCTCGCGACCGCCGCCGGGATCAGCAGGAGCGCGAGATAATCGCCGTCCCGGAGCCGTGCCAGAGCGTTGATCGCGAGCAGCAGGCTGGCAAGACCGAAGGCCAGCAGCATCGCTCCGATGATGTCGAAGCGGCGATCGCCGCGGGCGCCGGCAGCGTCCGGCAGTCCGCGCAACAAGAGGAGGCTGGTCAGCGCGATCGGCGCGCGAAACCAGAACACCGCGGGCCAGCCCCAATGCGCCACCAGCGTGCCGCCGATCAGCGGCCCGACCGCCGAGCCGATGGCGAACATCAGCGTGAAGATGCCGAGCGCATGACCGCGCCGTGCCTCGGGATAGAGGCCGGTCACCAGCGCCGGCGCGCAGCTGATGATCAGCCCGGCGCCGATCCCCTGCAGGAAGCGGAAGAACAACAGCCAGCCGAAGCTCGGCGCCGCCGCGCACAACAGGAAGGCGGCAACGCTCCACAGGAGGCCGGCACGAAACACCCGGCCGTGGCTCCACAAATCGCCGACCCGCCCGAAAGCGAGCATCAGCCCGGCATGGGTCAAGACATAGCAGATCACCACCCATTGGATCATCGCGATCGGCAGGCCGAAACTGCCGGTGATGTCGGGAAAGGCAATGTTGACCGCCGTATCGAGCGGCACGACCGAGATGCCGAGCCCGACCAGCGCCAGCCGCAGCCGCGGCCAGGCGGTTACCGGCGCGGCGAGCACGGCGTCGTTCCCGGCGGGGGCCACGCTATCTTCGGCTGGTCAGGGTCGCAGATCGGGGCACGTGGCAACCGTCCTCCGGTCGTGGGGGACACACCATACCGCGTCGCTCGGCAAGCCGGCGAACGGCGATTTACGCCGGGAACCCGCGCCCGAATATTTCAGGGGTATGTCAAAGCCGACCGGATCGTGTACAGGCAATCGACGATGAGGCTTATCGATTGGCATGACCATGCGAGCATCTTGGCGCCCTGTGCTCCTCGCCGCCGTTGCGGCGGTCCTCCCGGCGTCTCCCTGGGATGGGGTCGTTCGGGCGCAGCCGGTGCAGAGCGCGGCAGCGATCTCCGACGGCGTGGTCAAGATCGGCCTGATCCTCGACATGTCCGGCCCCTATGCGGGCAATACCGGTGTGGGCACGGCGACGGCGGCCAAAATGGCGGTCGAGGATTTCGGCGGCCGGGTACTCGGTGCGCCGATCGAGGTCGTTGTCGGCGACCACACCAACAGCGCCGATCGCGCCGCCTCGATCGCCCGCGACTGGTTCGAGAACCAGCATGTCGATGCGATCATGGACGTCACCGGCTCGTCGGAAGCGTTGATCGTCCAGCGGATCGCCGATGTCCGCAACAAGATCGTCTCGCTGAGCTCGGCGGTCGCGGCGCGGCTGAGCAACGAGGCCTGCACCTCGACCTCGATCCACTACGTCTCCGATACCTACGCGATTGCGCATACGGTCGGTAAGGCCTTGATGGCGCGCGGCGAGGACACCTGGTTCTTTATCACGGTCGACTACAGCTTCGGCTACGACCTAGAGAACGACACGAGCGCAGTCGTGACTCAGAGCGGCGGCAAGGTGCTGGGCCGTGCCCGCCATCCGCTCGGCGCGCAAGATTTCGCGGCCTATCTGGCACGTGCACAGGAATCGCAAGCCAAGGTCATCGGGCTCGCCAATGGCGGCGCGAATCTGGCGCAGACGATCAAGCAGGCCGCCCAGAATGGCATGATCCCGGGCCCTCAGGTTTTGGCCGCGTTGGCCTTGCGGATCAGCGGGGTCCACGCACTCGGCCTCGAAACGGCGCAGAGCCTGATGCTGGGCGACGGCTTTTATTGGGACATGAATGAGGCGACGCGCGCCTGGTCGAAGCGATTTTTCAATCGGACCCGAGCGATGCCGAACAGCCTGCAGGCCGGGGTCTATTCATCGACGATGCACTATCTGCGCGCCATCGCCAGCGCCGGAACCGACAACACCGACGCGACGCTGAAGGCCATGCAGACGACGCCGATCAATGATTTCTTTGCCCGTGACGGCCGTATCCGCGCCGATGGGGTCATGCTGCACGACATGCACCTGTTCCAGGTCAAGCCGCCGGCCGAGTCGCACTACCCCTGGGATTACCTCCGTCTGATCGCGACGATCCCTGGCGACCAGGCCTTCCGGCCGCTCAGCATATCGAAATGCCCGCTCTTGATGCCGGAACCTCGTTGATAGATCGGCCGGGTTGCCCGAAGGAGAGATCATGGTGCTCGATTTCACTGGAAAGATCGTCGTCGTCAGCGGTGGCGGCAATGGTATCGGCGCGGCCACATGCCGCGCCTTCGCGGCCGCCGGAGCGCGGGTCGCGGTGGTCGACCGCGAGGGCGCCGCTGCCGAGCGGGTGGCAGCCGAGATCGCCGCCGGGGCGCGAGGACACGCTCTCGATGTCGCCGACGGCCCGGCCTTTGGCGGACTCGCCGCGGATATCGCGGCCCGAG
>DASYUS010000210.1:0-9529 GCA_036000945.1 Allostellaceae bacterium | reverse complement strand
GTCGTCGAGATCCTGTGGACCGTCATCCCGGTCTTGATCCTCGTCCTCATAGCCATCCCGTCCTTCAAGCTGATGTATTTCATGGACCGGGTGCCCAACGCGGACATGACGATCAAGGTCACCGCCCACCAATGGTACTGGTCCTATGCCTACCCCGACCAGGGCGGGTTCGAGTTCAACAGCAACCTGATCCCGGATAGCGAGCTGAAACCCGGCCAGAAGCGCCTGCTCGATGTCGACAACCCGCTCGTCGTGCCGGCGAACGAAAACATTCGGGTGCAGGTCACCGGGACCGACGTGATCCACAGCTGGTTCGTTCCCTCGTTCGGCGTCCAGGAATACGCGATGATCGGCCGGCTCAACCAGACCTGGTTCCGGGTCGAGCGCCCAGGCACCTATTACGGCGAGTGCAACCAGATCTGCGGCATCAACCACGCCTTCATGCCGATCAAGGTCGTCGCGCTGGCCAAACCCGATTTCGACAAATGGCTCGACGAGGCGAAAAAGAAATTCGCCGCCGCACCGGCGGGCGGCACGCCGACGGAAGACGCGGCGCCCGGCAACCCTGCGACGAAAATTGCCGCCGCGGCGGCCGGCGACGGCCGGCCGGCCGACGCTAAGCCCGCCGGCAATTGACAGCGGAGAGGTCTCGATGGCTTACCACGATACAACCGCCGGCGCCGACCAAGCGGCGCACGATCATCGGCCGGGCTTCTTCACGCGCTGGCTCGCTTCGACCAACCACAAGGACATCGGCACCCTCTACATCTGTCTCGCGATCTTCGCCGGGATTATCGGCGGCGCGATGTCGGTGCTGATGCGCGCCCAGTTGATGGAGCCGGGCAACACGCTGATCACCGACCACCAGTTCTACAACGTGCTGATCACCGCGCACGGCCTGATCATGGTGTTTTTCGTCGTCATGCCGGCGACGTTCGGCGGGTTCGGCAACTGGTTCGTGCCGCTGATGATCGGCGCGCCGGATATGGCCTTCCCGCGGATGAACAATGTCAGCTTCTGGCTGCTGATCCCGTCCTTTCTGCTGCTGGTCGGCTCGGCCTTCGTCGGCGCCGGCGAGGGGGTGAACGGTGCCGGGGCCGGCGTCGGCTGGACGGTCTACCCGCCGCTGTCGTCGGGCGGCGCTTCGGGCCATCCGGGCCCGGCGGTCGACATGGCGATCTTCTCGCTGCACCTCGCCGGCGCCTCGTCGATCATGAGCTCGATCAACTTCATCACGACAATCTTCAACATGCGCGCGCCGGGGATGACGCTGCACCGCATGCCGCTCTTCGTTTGGTCGATCCTCGTGACGGCGTTTCTGTTGCTGCTCGCCCTGCCGGTGCTGGCCGGGGCGATCACGATGCTGCTGACCGACCGAAATTTCGGCACCACGTTCTTCGATCCGGCGGGCGGCGGCGACCCGCTCCTCTTCCTGCACCTGTTCTGGTTCTTCGGTCACCCCGAGGTCTACATCATGATCCTGCCGGGGTTCGGCATGGTCTCGCAGATCGTCTCGACCTTCTCGAAGAAGCCGGTGTTCGGCTATCTCGGCATGGCCTACGCGATGGTCGCGATCGGCGGGATCGGCTTTGTCGTGTGGGCGCACCACATGTTCACCACCGGCATCAACGTCGACACCCGCGCCTACTTCACCGCGGCGACGATGGTCATCGCCGTGCCGACCGGCGTGAAGATCTTTTCCTGGATCGCGACGATGTGGGGCGGCTCGATCGAGTTCAAGACGCCGATGCTGTGGGCCATCGGCTTCATCTTCCTGTTCACCATCGGCGGCGTCACCGGCGTGGTCCTCGCCAATGCCGGTGTCGATTATGCCTTGCACAACACCTATTACGTTGTGGCGCACTTCCATTACGTGCTGTCGCTTGGCGCGGTATTCACGCTGTTCGCCGGGTTCTATTACTGGATCGGCAAGATGTCGGGACGGCAATACAACGAAACCTTCGGCCAGATCCATTTCTGGACCACTTTCATCGGCGTCAACCTGACCTTCTTCCCTCAGCATTTCCTCGGGCTGGCGGGGATGCCGCGGCGCATCGCCGATTATCCCGACGCCTTCGCCGGGTGGAACTACGTGTCGTCGATCGGCGCCTTCATCTCCTACGCCTCGACCTTGTTCTTCGTTTTCATCGTGTTTCACACGCTCTTCGCTGGGCGACGGGTTGGCGCCAATTACTGGGGCGAGGGGGCGACGACGCTCGAATGGTCGGTGACTTCGCCGCCACCGTTCCACAGCTACGACGAAGTGCCGGTGATCGCGCCGGCGGCGCATCATTAGCGCCGCGGTCGGCGAGCAAGCGAGAGCCCGGCGGATAGCAATGTGAGCGAGCTTCCTTCCACCGCCCTGGCCCCCTATGCCGGCGCTGCGGTTCGCGACTACGTCCGGATCCTGAAGCCCCGGGTGATGTCGCTGGTGGTGTTCACCGGGTTTGTCGGGCTTGTCGTGGCGCCGGGTCACCTCCATCCGGTGCTGGCCGCGGTTGCCGTGTTGTGCATCGCGGTCGGGGCCGGCGCGTCGGGTGCGATCAACATGTGGTACGACCGCGACATCGATGCGGTGATGCCGCGGACCGCGCAGCGGCCGCTGCCGGCCGGCCGCATGATGCCGGGCGAGGCGCTCGGCTTCGGTGTCGTTCTGGCAATCGGCTCGGTCGCGGTGATGGGGCTAGCTGTCAACTGGGTGGCGGCGCAATTGTTGTCGTTGACGATCGCCTTCTACGTCTTTGTCTACACAATCTGGCTGAAGCGCCGCACCCCGCAGAACATCGTCATCGGCGGGGCGGCCGGGGCGTTGCCGCCACTCATTGGCTGGGCATCAACCACCGGCGATGTCGGCTGGGGCGCGGTCGCGCTGTTCGCGATCGTCTTTTTCTGGACGCCGCCGCATTTCTGGGCGCTGTCGTTGTACCGCGCCGGCGAGTACGCCGCTGCCGGGATCCCGATGCTGCCGGTCGTCGCCGGGGCGCGCGAGACCAAGCGCCAGATGCTGCTCTACACGGTGATGCTGTGGCCGGCGACGCTGGCGCCGTGGCTGCTCGGGCTCGCCGGGCCGCTTTACGCGATTGGCGCCGGGGCGCTGAGCCTCCTGTTCACGCTCAGCGCGGTCCGCGTCTGGCGCGACGCGGACGGCGCCGCGGGAGAACGCAGCGCCCGGCAGATGTTCGTGTTTTCGCTGCTCTATCTGTTCCTTATCTTCGCGCTGCTGCTGGTCGACCATTTCGGCGGAGGCGCGCGGTGAGCGTCGGCGAGGTCATGGACGCCAAAGAAACCGATGAGCGCGAACGCCGGATGCGGGCGCGCAACCGCGCGCTCCTCGCGGTGCTGCTCGGCCTGGTCGCGCTGTTTTACGCCATCACCGTCGTGCGGATCGGCGGAGGCTAGCCCCGGCGGTTAATTGAACGAGACACCACGCGAATTTGGCGGATAGAGATGACCGACACCCACGCTGATCTCCATGGGCACGCCGATGACCATGGGCACGCCCATGGCGGACACAAGCACCCCTACCATCTCGTCGACCCGAGCCCGTGGCCGATCGTCGGCGCGATCTCCGGCGGTCTGCTTGCCGTCGGCGGGCTGGTGTTTATGCATGGCGGCCATAGCTGGCCGCTCTTGATCATCGGCGTCCTCGCCGTGCTCGCGACGATGGCGCTGTGGTGGCGCGACGTGATCCGCGAGGCGACCTTCGAGGGCCATCACAACCCGGTCGTGCAACTCGGGCTGCGCTACGGCATGGCGCTGTTCATCGCCTCCGAGGTGATGTTCTTCTCGGCGTTCTTTTGGGCATTTTTCTCGGCGTCCCTGTTTCCGGTCGGCGGGGTGTGGCCGCCGAAGGACATCCACCCGTTCGATCCGTTCGAATTCCCGTTCCTCAACACCTTGATCCTCCTGCTGTCGGGGACGACGGTGACCTGGGCGCACCATTCGTTGCTCGAGGGCAACCAGAAAGGGCTGATCCAGGGCCTTACTGTGACTGTGCTGCTCGGTCTCGCCTTTACCTCGATCCAGGCCTACGAATACAGCCATGCCGCGTTCACCTTCACCGGCGGCATCTACCCCTCGACCTTCTTCATGGCGACCGGATTTCACGGCTTTCACGTCATCGTCGGCACGATCTTCCTCGCCGTGTGCCTGTGGCGTGCGACGCAGGGCCATTTCAAGCCCGATCATCATTTCGGGTTGGAGGCGGCAGCCTGGTATTGGCATTTCGTCGATGTCGTTTGGCTTTTCCTGTTCGTCTGCATCTACTGGTGGGGCATGGGAAACGCCCTGCCGCTCGCCGATTGAGCGGCAGGAGCGGATCGAATGGCTGCGAAATCGCCGGGTCCCTGCGCAGGCAGGGACTCATGTCGCTGCAGGGCAATCCGTACGCCACGCTGACGCCACAGGCGGTGCCAGCGGAGAAATGGGCCCCTGCCTGCGCGGGGACCCGCCAAGGTGAGGTGGATGACGGGTGAGAGGGCGCATTTCCCGCCGGTGTCCGTGGCGTGGGCGGCGTTCGCCTGCCGTTGCCCGCGCTGCGGCGAGGGCCGCCTGTTTACGGGGCTCTTGACGGTGCGCGCGGCGTGCCCCGCCTGCGGGCTCGACCTCTCGGCCGAGGATGCAGGGGATGGGCCACAGGTGTTCGTGATCCTCTTTCTCGGGCTGATCGCCGTCGGGCTGGCCGCCTTCGTCGAGCTCAAATTCGCCCCGCCGATCTGGGTCCATATGGTGTTGTGGACGCCGCTGATCCTCGGCGGCGCGATCCTGATGCTGCGGCCCCTGAAGGCCGGTCTGATCGCCTTGCAATACAAGCATCATCTGCTCCACAGCCCGCCGAGCGTGTGACCGGGACATGAGCGGGTTCCGGCGGAGTCTGGTCCCGCCGCTGTTCACCGCCGCCGTCATGCTGTTCTGCATCGGCCTTGGGGTGTGGCAGATCGAGCGGCTGCAGTGGAAGCGCGGCCTGATCGCCGAGCGTGAAACGGCGCTCGCGGCGCCACCGGTCGCGCCGCCGCGGACCCTCGCCGAGGCGCACGCGCTGCAATTCCGCCGCGTCGTCGCCGAGGGGGCCTTCCTGCACAATCGCGAGATCCTGCGCATCGCCGCCGGGCCGAGCGGCGGCTCCGGGTTCGAGGTGCTGACGCCGCTGCGTGAGCCGGACGGGCGCGTCGTCTTCATCAATCGCGGCTTTGTCCCGATCGCGCGCAAGGACCCGGCGGCGCGTGCGGTCGGTCAGGTAAGCGGCACGGTGCAGATTGGCGGGCTGTTGCGCTTGCCGCCGGCGGCAAAGCCGGGCTGGTTCGTGCCCGACAACCGGCCCGACGCGAATCACTGGTTCTGGATCGACCTGAACGCGATGGCGGCTGCTGAAGGGCTGACAAGCGTCGCGCCGTTCTACATCGACGCCGACGCCACCCCCAACCCGGGCGGCTGGCCGAAGGGCGGGGCCTCCCTGGCGCCGCTGCGCAACGATCACCTGCAATATGCGATCACCTGGTTTTCGCTCGCGGTCGCCGCGCTCGTGATTTATCTCCTGTCACAACGCAGGAGTGGCAGGGGCGATGACCGCATACCGCGAGCTTGAAGCGCGCTTTCGCCGCCTCGGCGCGGTCGAGGAAGCCGTCGCGATGCTGCATTGGGACGCCGCCTCGGTAATGCCGCCGGGCGGCGCCGCCGCGCGCGCCGGGCAGCTCGCCACACTGCGCGGCATCGCCCATCAGCTGTTGAGCGCCCCGGAAATTGCCGACCTCCTCGAGGGCGCAGAGCGTGAGGCAAATTCGCTCGACGAATGGCAGGCCGCCAACCTGCGCGAGATGCGCCGCCGCTGGCGCCACGCCGTTGCCGTTCCGGGCAATCTCGTCGAGGCGCTGTCGCAGGCCTCTTCCGAATCCGAGGCGGTGTGGCGGCAGGCCCGCCCGGCCGACGACTTCGCCGCCGCCTTGCCCGGGCTTGAGCGCGTTCTCGCGCTGACGCGCGAGGTCGCCGCCGCCAAGGCGGAGCAGCTCGGCACCAGCCCCTACGAAGCCCTCCTCGACCAGTACGAGCCGGGCGGCATGACGGCGCCGATCGACCGCCTGTTCGACGAGCTTGCCGGCTTTCTGCCGGGCTTGCTCGATGCGGTCATTGGCCGCGAGGCGTCGCGCCCGGCGCCGCCCGAGCCGCGGGGGCCGTTTCCGATCGCCGCCCAGCGCCGCGCGGCAACGCTCTTGATGGAGCGCATCGGTTTCGACTTCGCCCATGGCCGGCTCGACGAGAGCGCCCACCCGTTCTGCGGCGGCACCCCGGACGACGTCCGCCTCACCACCCGCTATGACGAAGAGGATTTCTCGCGGGCGCTGATGGGGACGCTGCACGAGACCGGGCATGCCCTCTACAAGCGCGCGCTGCCGGCCGAATGGCGGCGCCAGCCGGTTGGGGCGGCACGCGGCATGGCGGTGCATGAAAGCCAGTCTCTGCTGCTCGAAATGCAGGTCTGCCGCAGCCGGGCTTTCGCCGGGTTCGCCGCCCCGCTGCTGCACGAGGCCTTTGGCGGCGACGCCGCGTCGTGGGAGCCGGAGGCATTTCACCGCAGGCAGATCGCGGTGCGCCCCGGCCCGATTCGCGTCGATGCCGACGAGGTGACGTACCCGGCGCACGTCATCCTGCGCTATCGGCTGGAGCGGGCGATGATCGCCGGCGACCTCGCGCCGCGTGATTTGCCGGGCGCCTGGGCCGACGGTCTGAAGGCATTGCTCGGCATCGTGCCGCCAACCGACCGCGAGGGCGTTTTGCAGGACATTCACTGGTACGACGGCGCCTGGGGTTATTTCCCGACCTATACGCTGGGCGCGCTGATCGCGGCCCAGCTGTTCGCCGCCGCGCGTACCGCGCTGCCGGGCCTCGCCGAAGGGATCGGGCGCGGCGAGTTCGCGCCGCTCCTCGACTGGCTGCGCGTCCATATCCACGGCAAGGGCTCACTGCTGTCGACCGCCGAACTTGTCGAATCGGCAACCGGGGCGCAGCTCGGCACCGCCGCCTTCGAGCAGCACCTGCGCGAGCGTTATCTGGGGTAAACCCGGTTTACACGGCTGCCTCAACCGGCCATATGTCGTCTGCCTGACGTAATCGCGCGGCGCGCAAACGAGACAAAGTCGCCGGCAGGGCGTTAGCGGGGACAACGCCAAACGGGGGATGCCCACTTGTTCGATACAGCTTCCGCCCAGCAGCCGGTGCGCCCAGATCAGTTCAACGACGATCGTGATGCCGGGCGCGACCGTTTCCAAGCCGTTCGCTGCCAGACCGAATCGCTGGCCGCTAACCTGACGCCCGAAGACCAGGCGATCCAGTCGATGCCCGACGCCAGCCCGACAAAGTGGCATTTGGCGCATACCAGCTGGTTTTTCGAGACGTTCATCCTGGGGCCGCTCGACCCCGCCTACCGGGTGTTCGATCCGGCCTTCGCCTACCTGTTCAACTCCTATTACGAGGCGGTCGGTCCGCGCCATCCGCGCCCGGAACGCGGCCTCCTGTCGCGCCCGACGGTCGATGCGGTCGGCGCATATCGCGACCATGTCACGACCGGGATGCTTCGCCTCATCGAAGAAGCCGGCGAGGCGGCGTGGCGCGAGGCGGCGCCGCTGATCGAGCTCGGCCTCCACCATGAGCAGCAGCATCAGGAGCTGATCCTGATGGATATCAAGCACGTCTTTTCGGTAAACCCGCTGCTGCCGGCCTATCAGGCGCCTCGGCTTCACGCGCTCGCCGCAGCCACGTCTGCCGCCAGCTGGGTCGAGTTCGAGGGCGGGCTGCTCGAGATCGGCCATGCCGGACCGGGCTTCGCTTTCGATAACGAGGGACCGCGTCACAAGGTCTGGCTCGACCCGTTCCGGCTTGCGAGCCACCCTGTCTCGTGCGGCGAATACCGCGACTTCATCGCCGATGGCGGGTATTGCCGGCCTGAATTGTGGCTGTCGGACGGCTGGGCGACAGTCCAGCAGCAGGGCTGGCAGGCGCCGCTCTACTGGCGCGCTGAGGCCGATAACTGGCGCCTCTTCACGCTGTCGGGCGAGCGCCCGCTCGACCCCGCCGAGCCGGTCTGCCACGTCAGCTTCTACGAGGCCGATGCCTATGCCCGCTGGACCGGCAAGCGGCTGCCGAGCGAGGCCGAATGGGAGGTCGCCGCCAAAGGCCTACCGCTCCGCGGCAACTTTGCCGATGACGGCCATTTTCATCCCCGCCGCGATGCCGCGCCGGTGAGCACCGAGCCGGCGTTGCACCAGATGATCGGCGATGTCTGGGAGTGGACGGCGAGCCCCTATACGGCCTATCCACGGTTTCGCCCCGTCGCCGGAGCCATCGGCGAGTACAATGGCAAGTTCATGTCCGGCCAGATGGTGTTGCGCGGCGGCGCGGCGGTGACCCCGGCCGACCACATCAGGGCGACCTATCGCAATTTCTTCCCGCCCGCTTCGCGCTGGGCGTTTTCCGGGCTGCGGCTGGCGGAGGATGCGTGAGGATGGATGGTGGCTTTGCCTTTCACGATCTGGCGCCGAGCGAGGAGAGCTTCCGCGACGCCGTGCTCGCCGGCCTCGGCCGCGCGCCGAAGACGCTGCCGTGCAAATTCTTCTATGATGCGCAGGGCTCGGCCCTGTTCGAGCAGATTTGCGAGGTTCCGGAGTACTATCTGACCCGCACCGAGATAACGATCCTCGAAGAATATGCCGGCGCGATTGCCGCGAATCTCGGCGCGCATTGCCGGCTCGTCGAGTTGGGCAGCGGCGCCAGCCGCAAGGTGCGCATCCTGTTGCAGGCGCTGAAGGCGCCGGCGGCCTATGTCCCGGTCGACATCTCGCGCGAGCATCTGCGCGACGCGGCGGCCCAGCTCGCCGCCGATTTCCCGGCGCTGCCGGTCATCGCGGTGTGCGCCGATTATACCCGTCCGTTCCGCCTGCCGCCGCTCGGCGGCCCGGCTGGCAAACTAGTCGGCTTCTTCCCGGGGTCGACAATCGGCAATTTCGAACCGGAGGCGGTCGTCCGCTTTCTCCAGCATTGCGCCGGGCTGCTCGGCCCCGAAGGCGAGATGCTGATCGGAGCAGACCTGAAGAAGGACCCGGCGATCCTCAATGCGGCCTACAACGACCGGGCGGGGATCAACGCGGCCTTCAACCTAAACCTGCTGGCGCGGATCAACCGCGAGCTCGACGGCGATATCGAGCTCGACCGCTTCGCGCATGTCGCGTTCTACAACGCCGATGAGGGGCGCATGGAGCTCTACCTGAAGAGCCTCGCCGAGCAGACCGCGACAATCGCCGGCCACTCCTTCGGCTTCGCCGCGGGCGAGCTGATCCACACCGAGAATTCATATAAATACGCGATCCCGGAATTCCACGCCCTCGCCCGCCGCGCCGGGTTCCTACCGGTGCACACCTGGATCGACCGCAACGCGCTATTCAGCGTCCACTATTTCCGGCAGGGCTGAGCAGCGGCAGTTGGCGACGGATCAATCGCCAAATCTGACCGTGGACATCAGAACCGTTTCAATAGCCGGTCG
>DASYUS010000209.1:0-11045 GCA_036000945.1 Allostellaceae bacterium | reverse complement strand
TGTGGGGCAAATTCGGGCCGCGCCGCTCGTACGCGCTCGGCGCCGGCGTGTTCGCGCTCGGCACGGCGGCCTGCGCGCTGGCTCCCGACATCGGCGCACTGATCGCCGCGCGCGCTGTCCAGGGTTGGGCCGGGGGACTCGTTGCCGGCTGCGGCATGGCGCTGATCACCGGTCTGTTCGACGCCCGGCTGCGTACCCGCATCATCGCGATCTCGCAAGGCACGTTCACCGCCAGCCATCTGAGCGGGCCGGTCGTCGGCGGGGTCTTCGCGGCGATGGGTTGGTGGCGCGGCTCGTTCTGGGCGATGGTGCCGTTCATGCTCGGCTTTGCCGCCCTGGCCTATTGGCGGATCCCCGAGCATTTCGGCGACGCCGAGCGCAGCCGCTTCGCCTCGGTGCCGGTGCTGCGCCTGGCGACGCTGACCGCCGGGGTGTTCTGTGTCGCCGCCGCCGGGCCGATTGAGGGCATCGTTTGGCGCGCGCTGCTGATCGTTGCCGCCGCGGCGCTGGTCGGGCTGACCTTCCGCCTCGATCGTGGCATGCCGAACAACCTCTTTCCGCCGCGGGCCTTGTCGCTCGGCGCGCCGATCGGCCTGGCATTGTGGATCCTGTCGCTGCACGGCATGACGCAGACCTCGGTGTCGCTGTTCCTGCCGCTGTTGCTGCAGGTGGTCCACGGGGTGTCGCCGATCTTCGTCAACATCCTCAACATCGTCATCTCGCTTGGCTGGACCATCGGCACCTTCTCGGTGTCGGGCTGGTCCGGTCGGCGCGAGCGCATCGCCCTGATGGCCGGCCCGGCGATCGCCTTCAGCGGCCTCGTTTGGCTGACGCTGATCGCACTGCTGCCGGGGCTTGTCCTGCTGACCCTTGGCGCCTTTGTCATGGGGATCGGCATCGGCGTCTACAACGTGCACCTGGTTGCCCGCGCGATCGAGACTGCCGGCGCCGGTGAGCAACGCAGCACCGCCGCGGCACTGACCTCGGTGCGCTCGATCGGCACCGCCTTCGGCGCCGCCATTGCCGGCGTTGTCGCCACCACGGCCGGGCTCGGTGACGCCACCGAGCCCGAAGCCGTCGGGCACGCGGTCAGCGCGGTCTATGTGTTCTGTTGGATCCCGTTCGGGCTGACCGTGCTGTTCATGGTGCGCTTTCTGCGCGTCGCGCTGCCCCGACCGGCGGCGCTCGCCTCCGCCGCCGAATAAGCGCGCAAATCGCCTCGCCGGCACACCTCACACGACTTTTGCTCCACCGCCGGCTTCTCTAAGGTAGCGAACGCGGGCGCTTGCTCGCCGAAGGACGGAGGAGGCCAATGAAGATCGTCGTGTTCGGTCCGGATCGGCGCACGGGCGCGCTGCGCGACAATGTAATCGTCGATCTCTGCGGCGCCTTTGCCAAATACGCCTCGGAAAAGACCAACGAGGCGCGTCCGATGGCGCTGGCGCAGACCCTGGTGCCGGCCGACCTCGCGGCCTTTATCGAGGGCGGGGCGCGCACGCTGGAGAACGCCGAAAAGGCGATCGACTATATGCTCGGCGAGGCGGACCAGTGGCACGACCGGCGTGGCCGGGTGCTCGTCCACCCCGCGGCCGAGACCAAGCTGCACGCGCCGCGGCCCAATGGCGCCCGGATCGCCTGCGCCGGCGGCAATTTCGCCGACCACGCCGCAGCGATGGCCGAAAAGATGCAGCGCAAGCCTTATACCGGCGATGCGCACGCGCAGGTCCGCAACGCCGGCATCTGGGGGTTCTGGAAGATCAATCGCGCGGCGGTCGGTCCCGACGGCGAGGTGATCTATCCGCAAAAGGCCGAGCGGCTCGACTACGAAGGCGAGCTGGCGATCGTCCTCGGCCGGCGCGGCACCGACATCAAGCCCGAGAACGCGCGCGACTATATCTGGGGCATAACCTTGCTTGGGGATTGGAGCATCCGCAGCCCGGGCGAGCCGGCCGGGCCCTTCCGCTTCGCGATGAGCAAGAATTTCGACACCTCGTGCTCGCTCGGCCCCTGCATCGTGGTCGGCGAGGCCGACCCGTTCGCCAGCGATGTCGAGACGCTGGTCAACGGCGAAATCCGCCAGGCCTTCAACACGCGCGACATGGTGTTCTCGTTTGCCGAATACCTCGAATATCTGTCGCGCGACCTGACGCTCTACCCCGGCGACATCATCAGCGGCGGCACCGCAGCCGGCACCGCCGCCGATTCGAGCCCGCTCTTGCCGGACGGCACGTCGGCGCCGGAGCGGTATCTGAAGCCCGGCGATGGGGTCGAGATCCGTTCGCCTGCCATCGGCAGCCTGCGGGCGTCAATCGTCAGCAAAAGGCCGTCCACATAGCTGGAGGGAAGCCATGCACCAGATCGACATTCCGGCTCATAGCCGTGCGCGCGCCCTGCGGTTGCGCGGCCGCGAGCACATTTTCGAGCGGATCGACCCGGCCCGCACCGCGCACGTTGTCGTCGATCTGCAGAACGGCTTCATGGCCGAGGGCGCGCCGGTCGAGGTTCCGATCGCGCGCGAAATCGTGCCCGATGTGAACCGCATCTGCGCCGCGCTACGCGAAGCCGGCGGGACCAACGTGTTCCTGCGCCACACCTATGACGCCGCTGAACCGCACCCGTGGACCAGGCGCTTCGACGCTTATTTAACGGCCGAACGAAGCGCCACCCACAAGGACGCCTTCCGCCGCGGAGCGGAGACCTGGCAGTTGTGGCCGCTGCTCGATGTGCGGCCGAATGACCTCGTTGTCGACAAGACACGGTTCAGCGCGTTTGTTCCCGGTACCTGCGCGCTGCACGAGATGTTGCAGGCGCGCGGCATCGACACGCTGATCGTCACCGGCACGCTGACCAATGTCTGCTGCGAATCGACGGCCCGCGACGCGATGCAGCGGAACTATCAGGTGATCTTTGTCGCCGACGGCAATGCCGCGCTGACCGATGCCGACCACAATGCGACCCTCGGCAACATGGCGGTGCTGTTTGCCGATGTGATGACGACCGAGGAGGTCCTCGCCGTGATCGTGGCAGGCCGGCTGCAAGGCGCCGCGTAACCATCGAATGCGTCATTCCCGCGAAAGCGGGAATCCAGGGTTTCAACGCTCAATCGCTTGCCCCGGACCCCCGCTTGCGCGGGGGTGACGAAAAGTGGAGGGTGCTTCTCACATGGGCGCGCAGATCGAGGAACTGGCGCGGTTTGTCGCAGTGACCCGGCTGGAGGACATCCCGGCGGCGGTGCGGCATCATGCCCGGCTGGTATTGCTCGACACGCTTGGCGTCATCCTCGCCGGCGGCGAGCGGCCGGAGGTGCGCCAGCTGCGCGAGCGTCTGGCGGCGAGCGCCGGCAGCGGGGCGACAGTCTATGCCAAGGGCTGGCCCGCGCATGACGCGCGCACCGCAGCGCTCTTGAACGGCATCGCCGGCCGTTCGATCGAGCTGTGCGAAGGGCTGCGCCTCGTCTCCGGGCAGGCGGCGATGCAGGTCTTGCCGGCGGTGCTCGCGGTCGGCGAGGCGGCGCGTCGCCCGGGTCGCGAGATGCTGGCCGCCTTCATCCTCGGCTACGACGCCGTCGGGCGGCTCGCCCTCGGCTTTACGCCGCGCCCGCTGGCCCATCAGAATGGTCAGGTGTCATTGCTCGCCGCGGCCGCCGCCGGGGCGCGGCTGCGCGGCCTCGATGCCGCCGGGGTCAGCCGCGCGATGCGGATCGCCACGACGCTCCTCCTGACCCCGAGCTACACCAACGCGGTGGCCGGCGCGACCGCGCTCAACGTCGCCGGCGGGATGAGCGGCTTTGCCGGGGCGCTTACGCCCGAGCTGTCGGCGGCCGGGTTCGCGGCCCAGCCGGATGCGGTCGAGGAGGCGCTCGGGCAGCTGGTCGGCAGCGGCTTCACCACTGACGGCATGCTCGAGGAGCTCGGCGCACGCTGGGAGATCACCCGCAATTATTTTCGCCTCTACGCCTGCTGCAACCCGATCCACCCGGCGCTCGATTGTCTGGCGGCGGCCCTCGCGGAATTGCACCCGGCCCCCGCCGAAGTCGCGCGCATCGATGTCGCGACCTATCGCTTCGCCTCGGTGATGCGAAACCCGGACCCGCCCAATTATTTCGCCTCGAAATACTCGCTGCCGCACGCCGCCGCGGTGATGGTCGTGCGCGGGCACGCCGGCTTTGCAGCGCTTGACGACAGCGCGCTCGGCGACCCCGTCATCGCCGATGTGCGCCACCGCGTGCAGATTGCGGAGGACCCGGCGATGAGCGCGCTGGCGCCGCGGCTGCGGCCGGCGCGCGTAACCCTGACCTTGACCGACGGGCGGCAAGCCGCACATTCCTGCGAGAGCCACCGCGGCGATTTTCACCAGCCGTTCGCCGAGAGTGAGATCCACGACAAGTTCCGCGAGCTTGCAGGGACCGTGCTGACCCAGGCCGGGGCCGATGAGGTTGTGCGCGCCGTCGACCGATGCGAGGAATGGCTGGGCGTCGACGAGTTGCCCCGGCTCTTGCGCCGTTCCGCCCGGGCGTGACGAACCCCATCGACAGGCGAAACTCCGCAACCGGAGCCCTTGTAAATGATATGGCTGTTGCGATGCTGCCGCGCATTTGGCGCGATACTTGCGCTGCTGATCGTGGCCTATGCTGCGGTCGCCGCACCGACGCCGGCGACACTCACTGCGCAGGACACACTCGAGCTGCAGCGGATCGCCGCCTACCTGAACGGCATTCGCACGATGACCGCCCACTTCCAGCAGGTCGCCAATAACGGGGCGGTCAGCACCGGGAGTTTGTGGGTGGCGCGCCCGGGACGCATGCGATTTGAGTATGACCGACCCAACCCGATCACGCTGCTCGCCGACAGCACGTCGATGTATTACTGGGATAAGGAGTTGAACCAAGTATCGAAATACGATCTGAGAGAGACCCCGGCGTGGTTTTTTCTTCGCGATCCGATCAGCTTTGGGGCCGATGTGATCGTCACCCGGCTCGAGCGCGCCGCCAGCGGCGTCCGCGTTACCGTGGTCGAGAGCGCCCAGCCCGATGCCGGCTCGCTGACCCTGGCGTTCGGCGCGAATCCGACAGTGCTGCGGCAATGGGTGGTAATCGATCAGCAAGGCAAGACGACTACGGTCACTCTCTCTGATCTGCAATTCGGTATGGCGCTCGACCCCAGGCTGTTTCAGTATCAATATCTCTTTACCGGATCGAACCGCTAAGAGCACCAACAAGAGCGAGACTTATGTCCGGCCGCAACCTCCCGATCATTGGCATTCCGTGCTGTCTGCGCTCGCTCCATGAGCGCCCGTTCCACACCGTCAGCGACCGATATCCGAACGCGATCATCGACGCCGCCGGCGGTCTGCCGATCCTCATTCCGTCGATCGGCCCGAAGATCGATTGCGGCGTGCTGCTCGATCGGCTCGACGGGCTCCTGCTGACCGGCAGCCCATCGAATGTCGAGCCGAGCCACTATGGCGGTCCGCCGAGCCGCGAGGGGACGCTGCATGACCCCGATCGCGACGCCACGACGCTGCCGCTGATTCGCGAGGCGGTGCGCCGTGACATGCCGGTCCTGGCGATTTGCCGCGGCATCCAGGAGCTGAACGTCGCGCTCGGCGGCACGCTGCATCAGCGGATCTTCGAGATGCCAGGACGGTTCAACCACCGCAGGCGCAAGGGCCCGATGACGCTCGACGAGCGCTACGGCCCGGCGCACAGCGTCAGATTGTCCGAGGGCGGCCGGCTGATCGAACTCGCCGGCACCGATGAACTGATGGTCAACTCGCTGCATGGCCAGGGGATCGACCGGCCGGCCCCCGACCTGTTGGTCGAGGCGGTGGCGCCGGACGGGCAAATCGAGGCGGTGAGCCTGCCGGGCGCACGATTCGTCGTCGGCGTGCAATGGCATCCCGAATACAAGGCGCTGGAAAACCCGTTCTCGCGACTGCTGTTTGCCGCATTTGCGCATGCCTGCCATGCAACCGAAACGGGAGATGCGTCAAATCGCCGCGCCGCTTAACGCGAAAATTGGCAAAGTTCCTGCTTGACGTATGCATTTTTGCCGATCGCGCATGCGCGATTCGCATTTTAGCGCCGGCCATGCGATCCCCATCTCAGGGTCCAGAAGCGGAGAGGGTGTCAAAACCCCTCTCGTAGCCGGCCCCGTCTCCCCTGCGGGTCCGGATTTTCCCCCAAGCGCTTCTGAAAGGCAGGCGCCCGGTCATCCCCCCCGACCGGGCGCCGTTTTTTTTGGCTGGCTGCTTGTTCTTGAGTACGCGTCGACGCACTGTTGCGCCAGCGAGACGCGAACCATGTCGGGTACAGCACGTGCGCATAATCACCTGGAATATCAATTCGGTCCGGCTGCGCGCCGAGCTGGTTCGCCGGCTCATCGACGAACAGCAGCCGGACGTGCTGTGCCTGCAGGAGACCAAGACCCCGGACGAGCTGTTTCCGCGCGCCGAGTTCGAGGCGCTCGGCTACGGCCACATGCTGGTGCATGGCATGAAGGGTTATAACGGGGTGGCCATCCTGTCCCGCCTGCCGTTTGCCTCGGCGCAAACGCGAGCATGGTGCGCGCGCGCCGACTGTCGCCATGCCATTGCCGAGCTGCCCGGCGGCATCGAGTTGCACAACATCTATGTGCCGGCCGGCGGCGACATTCCCGACGCGGACGCCAACCCGAAATTTGCCCACAAGCTGCAATTCCTCGATGAGCTGACCGCCTGGTTCGCCGCCGAGCGCCCGCCGGGTCGCCTTGGCGAGCGCCGGATGATTGCCGTCGGCGATCTCAATATCGCACCGCTCGAAACCGACGTGTGGTCGCACAAGCAATTGCTGACCGTGGTCAGCCATACCCCGGTCGAGGTCGAACGGCTGGCGGCATTGCAGCAGGCCGGCGGGTTTGTCGACGCGGTCCGCCATTTCGTGCCGCCGGAAGAGCGGCTCTACACCTGGTGGAGCTACCGCAACCGCGACTGGGCGGCGAGCGATCGCGGCCGCCGCCTCGATCACGTCTGGGTGACGCCGGCGCTGACCGGGCAGCTCGTCGCCGCGCAAGTTCATCGCGACAGCCGCAGCTGGGACAAGGCCTCCGACCACGTTCCGGTAATGATCGACCTCGGCTGAGCCTCCTCAAACCCGGCGATAGAGGTGGTAGCGGCCGGGGGCGATGCCGTCCGGCAGCGGCAGCGGTTCGAGCTCGGGGCAATCGACCGACCGGTCGGAGGCCAGCACCGCGCCGCGGCACAACAGCGGCATAATGTGGGGCGCCAGCTCGGCGGCCAGGACCAGGTTTGCCGCGGCATCGCCGCTGCCGACGTCGAAATGGGCACAGGCCACCCGGCCGCCGAGCCGGTCGCGCGCCGCCGGCAGCGTCTCGCGCATGTCGCCGATGATCAGCTGCTCCGGCGGCGGCATGCAGTCGGGGTGCGCTGCAACCCGGCGTTCGCAGACATAGATCGCCCGGTCGGGGAACAGCGAGCGGAGGTGGTCGTAGGTGCGGCCGTTGCCGAGGCCGAGTTCGAGCACGAACCCGTCGAGACCGCGGATCAGGTCGGCGGCGCGGTCGAGGCAGGCGCGCTGCGCCTCGAGCCGCCGGATGAAGCTGTCGAGCCGGCTCATGCTGCCGGGGTTGCCGTCGATCCCTGATGGAGCGAGGCCTCGCGCAGCTTCCGATTTTCCGAGAGCGCGCTGCTCAGTTGCTGGTTGTTGGCATCCAGCCGCTGCGCCAGTTCGCGCATGATCGAGATCGCCATCGTCGGGAATTCTCGCACCATGCGCATAAAGGGGTCCTTGGCAATGCGCAGGCAGACCAGCCGGCTTTTCGCCCGCACCGTGGCGTTGCGCGGCGCGTCGCTGAGAATCCCCATTTCGCCGACGATCTCGTTGGCCCCGAGGGTTGCCACGGTGAGCGGTCCGGCAGGGCTTTCGAGAATGATGTCGGCCTCGCCTTCGATGATCAGATAGGCGGCATCGGCCTTGTCGCCCTGCTGGCACAACGTCTTGCCGCCGTCATAGGCGACGCGCTCGCTCATGAACGCCAGCAGCTTGAGCTTGGCCGGTTCGATCTCCGCGAAAAACGGTATCCGGCGAAGCAGCTCGTATTCCTCAAGCAGACTCACCTGTTTCCTCCCGTTCGTTCAAACGCTGCGCACGGTCATTCCGCCGCGATCAAAAGGGCTGTCAGCGAATTCTTCGGGTCGAGTTCAGCCGGGCGGCCTTGCTCCTGCAACCTGCCGCCGCTCATCACCAGCACCCGGTCGAAATCCCGCGCGAGGCTGGCGCGATGCATCGCCCAGATCAGGCCGCGACCGGCCATTTCCTGCCGCAATCCCGCGGTCACCTTGACCTGCGCCGATGCGTCGAGCGCCGTCGTCGCCTCGTTGAGGATCATCAGATCGGGACGCTTCAGCAGCGCGCGGGCGATTGCCGCGCGCTGGCGCTGCGCCGGCGACAGACGGGAGCCGGCGGTGCCGACATGGTAGTCGAGGCCGACATCGATGACTGCCGGCCGCAACGACAGCGCATCGAGCACCTCCGACAGCACCATCGGCACCTTGACCGGGGCGTCGGCCTCGCCATAGGCGATCTTGCCGAACAGGATGTTGTCCTGCAGCGAAGCCGCGGCGTTGTAGCGCTCGGCATCGAAAAACGCGATCTGGCCCTGCGCGTCCTCGGGCAGTTCGGCGCGGAATACCCGGCGCGCTTCGAGGAGGCGCTGCTGCATCGCCTCGTCAAGGACGCCGAGGCGGTGCCGCGCCGCGATCAGCTTGAACGGCAGCGACAACAGCTTGCGGCGCTGTTCGCGGGACAGCACCGGTGCGCCGCTGCTCTCGGCGACGCCCAGAATGGCGGAGAATTCGGGCAGATCATTGGCGCTGATGAAGCTGAACTGCTCGAAAAATTCGTGCTCGGGGGGCAGGCCGGCGAACATCTCGGTCATCGTCGCGGCGACCTGCCGGCCGATCTCGACGAGGTCGTCGGTCAGCCCGACCTGGTCGAGCACGCGCAGCAGATAGGTGTTGCCGGCGAGCGAATCGAAATCGAAGACGGGCCCGATCGGGGTGCCGAACAGCACGTTTTCGGCCACTGTCGCATTGAGGTTGAACCGGGTGACGTCGTAGGTCTCGACCAGCTTGGTGATGTCGTCCGCCACCAGCCGGCGCGCCAGTTCGCGGCGGGCTTCGAGCAGGCGGTCGGCGACCTCCGGATGCTCCGCCGGGTCGAGCCGGCCGCGCAGCCCGAGGGCGTAGACGTCCTCCTCGAAGTCGAGGCGCGCCAGCACCTCGGCGATGCGCTGCGTCAGGCCCGCGGCGTCGGATACCCCGGCGCTCTCATAATCGATCCAGTCGGCGTGCAGATCGAAATCAATATTGCCGGATCGCCGCGACTCGAAGAGCTCGCGCGCCCGGCGGCGGGCTGATGCCTCGTCGTACTCAGCCGGCCTTAGCGGATGATGGCGCAGCCCAAGCAGGATATTGTCGCGCAAGGTTCCGGAAAAAATGTGGGGCGCGTTGCCGACATAGCCGATGCGCCGGCCGATGACGGCGACCGGCAACTCGGCGATGTCCCGGCCGCCGATCGTTATCCGGCCGGCGGTCGGCTGGATCAGCCGCGCGAGCAGCAGGGCAAGCTCGCTTTTTCCCCCGCCGCTTTGCCCGATGATCGCGACATGCTCGGCGGACCCGACCGTAAAGCTCACCGCGTCAACGACCCGCCGCTTGTCGTCCTCGGCCAGCGACAAATTGGCGACCGCGATCTCGCCGGTCAGCGGTGCGACGGTATCGGGCTCGTCGAGCAGCAGCTTGGTGTCGACCATCCCGGAGGGTTGGAATTGTTCGACGATCTGCTCGTAGGTGATCCGCGAATTCTCCTTGGTCTGGTAGAAGTCGAGCAGCTCCTTCCATGGCGAGGCCAGGTCTTTGTAGGCGGCAAGGATCGCCACCAGGGCGCCGAACGACAGACTGCCCTGGATCACCAGATAGCCGCCTAGCGAGTAAAAGAAAAACGGGGTTATCTGACCCAAAAAATTGTTGAGAAATTTAACGAAGAATTTCCGCCGATAAATTTCAAAACGGATATCGTAGATGATGCCGAGCACATGCGCAAAATCGGTCAACTGCAACTTGACGGTGTCGTTGGCATGGATCTCGGCGATGCCGGCCGCCGACTCCTGGATTCGATCGGCGACCTGGCGAACCGTGCGCGCCCGCTGCTTCATCAGCAGGTTGACTTTGATCTGCAGCTTCGGGATCACGTAGCCCTGGACCGGATAGAGCGCGATCGCAGCGACGCCGAGGATCGGGTCCTGCATGAACATGAAAAAGATGATCGTCAGCAGCTGTCCGCCCTGGAACAACGGCTGGGCGATGGCATCGCCAATGAAGCCGCCCAGCGGCTCGCATTCGACGGTGATCATCGGGATGATCTGCGCCGACGAGGTCTTGTGAAAATACGACGGCGGAAAGCGCAGAAGACGCTGGTAGAGCTGATAGCGAAAACGCCGCAGCATGCGTTCGCCAAGCTGCCCCTTAAACGTGTTGATGCAATATTTGAAGCCGCCGTTGATCAGCACGAGCGCCAGAAAGACCCCGCACAACAGCATCAGGTACGGCACCTGCGCGAACTGAATGCCGAGCAGTGTCTCCGGAAAATGCTTGCCGTTGATGGCCCCGTTGATGATCGTTTTCGGCAGGTCCAGCGAGTAATAGAGGAAGGGAAACGAGGCGGCGGTGAGCAGCAACAGCAGCACCTGCTGACGCAGGCTGTGTTTCAGGATGAAGCGAAAGACCGTCGGTTCGAGATCGCTGGTTTCCGGCGCCGGCGGCTTTGTCGCCGAGGCGGTTTCCGTACGAGGCGCGGCGCGCCCGAAGAAACCAGGGCGAAACGCCTGCTCGGCGGAGCTGGCCAGGGCCGCCATCGCCTTCATCGCCGGCGCCTCGGACAAAAGATCATTGCGCGCGTCCTACAGCCCCATGTCATAGTTCGCCCGAAAGGGACCGGGGAATGATGTGGCCGACCGTCGCGACCATAAGCGCATCCTGATCTACAGCCA
>DASYUS010000208.1:0-6312 GCA_036000945.1 Allostellaceae bacterium | reverse complement strand
ACGGCATCGGGGGCTGCCGCGAGCGGAGCGACCCGACGCGAGCTGTCGCGCGCGTCGCGTTCCTTCATGTCCTGCAGGACATCGCCGTATATAGCCGCCGCGCCGCGCTCCCGCAACTCCTTGGCCCGGCGCTCCGCGCGCGCCGCGATGCTCGCGGTGAGAAACAGCTTCACGGCGGCCTCGGGACAGACCGCCGTACCGATATCGCGGCCGTCGAGCACCGCGCCACGGAACGGGGAGGGCGGGTGCGCCGCGAACTCGCGCTGGACCGCCAGCAGCGCGTCGCGCACCGCCGGGATCGCGGCGACGATCGATGATGCGCGCGCCACCGGCTCGCTCGACAGCGCCGGGTTTGAGAGGATTGCGGCGCCCGCCTGGCGCGCCGCCGCCGCTGCGGCACCCGGATCGGCCGGATCGGCACCGGCGGCAAGGACGAGCGCGGCGGTGGCGCGGTAAAGCCGGCCGGTGTCGAGGTGGGCGAGGGCAAACCGCTCGGCGAGGCGGCGGGCGAGGGTGCCTTTGCCGGACGCGGCCGGGCCATCGATCGCGACGACAAACGGTGGCACCGCGCCTACTGCCGTACGGGCGGCGCCGCCGGCGCCGGCATGGGCATCGGTGTCGCCGCCGAGTTCTCTGCGTCCGGGGCGGCGATCGGGCCGCTCGGCAGTGCCGCTAGGAGCATCGCAACACCCCAAACGGCGGCGCCGACCCCGGCGATCCGCCCGATCCAATGGCCTAACGGGACGGTCTTTTCCAGCAGCACAAAGACCGACAGGCCGGCGATCCACACCGGGTTCATCACGCCGCCGAAGAACAAGAGCCCCATCAGGAACCAGCAGCAGCCGAGGCAAAAGGCGCCGTGCTCGAGCCCCATGCGGAAGGCGCCGAGCCGGCCCGGGCGCCAGCCCGTCATCAGGAAACTGATCGGCGAGCGGCAGTGGCTGAGACAGACGCCTTTGAGCGGGGTGATCTGCCACAACCCGGCGGCGATCAGGATGGCCCCGCCGAGCCAATAGCTCGTCGGCGTCATCATCGGCGACAAGAGGCCGAATTGCTGCAAGCCCCATTGTAACAGCGTGGCGAGCGCGCTGAAGGCGCCCCACACCAGGAGGTAGCCTCCTGCGAAGATCCCGGTCGGCGCATAGGGGCGGTCATGGGCTCTCTCGACACGGTTCACCCGGGCGAACAACAGCAGCATCGGCGTCGCGCTCGGCAGCATCATCGCCGTCATCATCACCCACCACATGGCGAATATCAGGACGGCGTAGCCCGGGCTCCACGCCGCCGGCTGCATCAGCATGTCGGCCATTCCCGCGTCGCCGGCCATCGCCACGGCGCTCATGCCGGTGCCCGCACCAGAGAGAATCCAGATCCAGGCGATCGCGACGACAGCGACGAGGGCGGCAATGACGACCAGCCGGTCCCGCCGCAGCACCGCTTCGAGGGCTGTTGTGTCGCTAACGGTCATCGCGTTCCCGGTCGCCGCGATGCCCGCCCGGCGGGCGGCAACCCCGTCTTCGCACCCCGATCGCCCGCAACGCTCCCCTTACGGTCAGGGGCGACCAAACTTCTGTTTGTATTCGTCGTAGGTATGAAGCAATCCGTTTTGGTTCCAGGCGATATGTGCCAGCGAGCTGTGGCGCCCCTGCAAGTCGAATTTGATCGCCCCGATGCCTTTGGCAAAGCCGGTTGCATTCTCGGCCTCGTGAAACACCCAGCCTTTGGGCAGCACCAATATCATCTGTTCTTCCCTGTCGGTCACCGGATTGCGTATCGGCTCGCTGCGCGCCCGGACCACGTCGGCAACCTCGATCCGCGCCCGTCGCTTGTCGAGGTCCCAGTCGAAGTCGATCTTGGCAAACAGCGGGTCCTTGATCGTCTCGATGCAGACCGAGAAGATCTGGAACATCGTGCCGACCGGCTGGTCTTCGCCGGAGAGGATATAAAACAGGGCGTTGCGCTGCGCTTCGTCGGCGCGCTCGTCGATGATCGGCTGAAACACGCCCTGCCCATGATGCAGCGCCCGCGGGAAATAGAACGTACCGACCACGGCCAGATCGTCGAGCCGCACATCCTCGCAATGGCCCTTGTCGATCTTGAATGCGACGAGGCCGGTACAATTCCCGTAAGTCGGGTCGGCCATCGTCTCGCAGGGACAGCCCTGGTCGCAGCTGCAGTATTCGACGTACCGGCCTTCGATCTGCCAGCTCTTGCCTGCCATTTCGTCCTCCTGTTTTGTGTATCCTCCCCAAACGGCACGAACGTTCGCGACACTTGCCCGATGCGGCCCCGTTGATCCGAGCTTTGTCGCATTGCCGCCATCGTCATCAGGCTGCTTCTGGCAGTCAATCGGCCTTTTTGGTCGCCTCACGGAAGGTGGCGCCGAGGCGCGCCATCAGCGGCAGGAAGTCGGGAAAGCTCGTCGCGATCGGCCTCGCGTCGTCGATCTGTACAGGATCGTTTGCGGCCAGCCCGAGCACGAGAAACGCCATCGCCATGCGATGATCGAGACGCGTCTCGATCGTCGCCCCACCGGCCGGGAAATTGCCCGCGCCCTCGACGATCAGGTCGTCGCCCTCGACGCTGACCCGAACGCCGCACCGGGCGAGGCCCTCGGCGATCCCGGCGAGCCGATCGCTTTCCTTGACCCGCAATTCGGCGAGACCGCGCATCACGGTGCGGCCCTCGGCGCAGGCGGCGGCGACGGCGAGGATCGGATATTCGTCGATCATCGTCGGCGCCCGCTCGGGCGGGATGTCGGCGCCCTTCAACTTGCCGGCCCGCACCCGCAGGTCGGCGACCGGTTCGCCGCCGGCCTCGCGCTCGTTTATGAGCGTGATGTCGGCACCCATCTCCCTGAGGCACAAGAGGAGGCCGGTACGCGACGGATTGAGCCCGACATTGCCGATCGTCACATCGGAGCCGGGCACGACGAGCGCCGCCACCACCGGGAACGCGGCCGAGGAGATGTCGCCGGGCACGGTGATCGGCGCAGCGGCGAGTTCAGGCTGGCCGATGACCGTAATCCGCTTGCCGCCGCCGGGCTCCGGCTCGACCCTGACCGTGGCGCCGAAATGGCCGAGCATGCGTTCGGTATGGTCGCGTGTCGTTTGGGGCTCGATGACGCTGGTCTCCCCGGGCGTGTTGAGCCCGGCCAGCAGAACGGCCGATTTGACCTGCGCGGACGGCACCGGCAGGCGGTAGATCTGCGGCACCGGGTTTGCCGCGCCGGTCACCGCCAGCGGCAGGCGTCCGCCGTCGCGGGCGAGGAAGCGGGCGCCGAACGCCGACAGCGGGTCGATGACCCGGCGCATCGGCCGGCTGCGCAGCGAGGCATCGCCGCTGACGAACGCGGTGAGCGGATGGGTCGCAAGGATGCCGAGGAGGAGCCGTGCCGAAGTCCCCGAATTGCCGAGGTCGATCACGTCGCCCGGCTCGGCGAGCCCGCCGATCCCGACGCCGTCGACGAGCCAACCGCCGTCCGCGGTGCGCTCGATCCCGGCACCCATCGCCCGCAGCGCCGCCGCCGTCGCCAGCACGTCCTCGCCCTCGAGCAGCCCCGTAATCTCGGTGCGGCCGACCGCCAGCGCACCGAGCATCAGCGCGCGGTGCGAGACCGATTTGTCACCGGGCACCGTCGCCTCGCCGGCAAGCGGCGCCGCGGGGCGGGCGGCGATCAGCGCCGGCGACGGAAGCGAATGATCATCGGGCATCAGACCTGCTCTCGGATCGGGGTCGGGCGCTCTTGCCGGTGCGGCATGGCCGACCCATATGCCGCTGCCGAACGCCGGCGATCGAGCATTTGCTTTTGACAGGCTGCGGCCCTTGTGGCAATGGCGCGCCGCCACGCTCGACGACAACGCCGCAACCCGATACCCGAACCGACAAGGAGCCGCCGGTGGCCAAACCCGAATGGGGCAGCAAGCGCATCTGCCCGAGCTGCGGTACGCGTTACTACGACCTGCTGCGCGATCCGATCGTGTGCCCGAAATGCAGCACGCCGTTCGACCCCGAGGCCCTCCTGCGGGCGCGCCGGTCGCGCCCCGCCGCGCCGGTCGAAAAAGCGCTTGAGCCGGTCGTCGCCGAGGACATCGATGTCGACGCCGATGCCGATGAGGTCGAGGTCGCCGAGGACGACGAGGAAGAGGCCGTGCCGCTTGCCGAAGGCGACGATGAAGAGGAGGAGGAGCTGATCGAGGACGCTTCCGAACTCGGCGAGGACGAGGACGACATGGCCGAGGTCATCGACAATGTCGAGGAGGAAGAGCCCTGAGCCGGGCCCAGGAGGCCCGCGGCGTCCACGATTTTTCCCTTGCTGCGGCGGCCCGGCATTCCTAACTTGCGGGCCATTCCAGCCGCATCGGCGGGGCCATAGCTCAGCTGGGAGAGCGCTACAATGGCATTGTAGAGGTCACCGGTTCGATCCCGGTTGGCTCCACCAATATAACCAAGGGCTTAGCGGGCGAATCCGCTAAGCCCTTTTGCACTGTGGCAGCACCATGGCAGCACGGGCATCGTCCTCTCCTGTGACAAAAGGCGTGCGGACCCTAAAGGGGCCAGCCAGAAACGCCCTCTGAGCAGGCAACTTCATCCCGGAATGCCGAGCGACTTCAGTCCGGAATCCGCAGCTGTTCGAGCGCGTCGCCTGAACCTGCTCAGGCTGTCGCCCTTGTGGGTGTGTTAGTCGCGATGACCGCCGCCGCCTTTACCGCCGCCGCCACCTTTACCGCCACTGCCGGCTTTACCGCCGCTCGCGTGGGTGACGCCGTGTTGGCCGCCGCCGCGATGACCGCCGCTCGCCCGGGCACCGCCCTGCTGGCCGAGCCCGCGATGACTGCGGTTCGCATGGGTGACGCCGAATTGACCGCCGCCGGTACTCCCTACACCGCTGCCTGCGAACCCGCGGTGGCCGAGGGCGCGCCCTCGAGGTTGCCAGTAGCCGCCACCCCAGGCAGCGTTGCGGTAGGCAATCCGGCTATAGCCCCCGCCATTGATGTAAATGCCGCCGCCCATTCCCCAATTGACCGCCTGCCACCCCCAGAAGGCCGGCACGATCGGCCACGCCGGTCCCCAGGCCCAGGCGACGCCGAATTCGACCGGGCCGACTCCGAAATAAGCCGGCGAGAAGTGGACCGGGGGGTAGGCCGCCCATGGCCACATACCATAGACGACGGTCGTGTTGTAATAGGGCACATAGACGACACGCGGATTGGCCGGCGCAATGACGATGTTGGCTCCGTCGTCTCGACATACGATCTTGTCGTTCGATGCCAGGTTTCCCGCTTTCTGTGCCTGGCGGCGCAGGAACTGGATTTGCGCCATGACATCGGTCTGCTGGTGGGTAAAGGCGACACCCAGCGAATCTGTCCATTCGAGATTTTTGTTGAGCATCGTGACGATCGCCGGAAAGGCCGTGATCGACTTGACGCTTGGGTCCCAATTTTTCGGTTGCAAGGCCCTGACAAGCGCCTCGCCCTTGAGCGTGGCGTTCCTCGGCCTGCCGAGCCAGCGCGCCGCCTCGACGAGCTGTAGTGGAAAGGTAGACGCCATCAGGATTTGCGATACCAGCTGATCGGGGTAGAGCGCGATCGGCGCCAGCATCTGATCCAGCTGCTGCTGGGTGTAGGTATCGGACTTCGTGTCGACAACCGATGGCGCGACCGTGCCGGCGGGCGTGCTCGGGGTGTCTTGGACTGTGTCCGCCGGCGCGGCCGGAGCCTGGCCCGCGGGCGTGGCCGGCGCGTCTTGAGCGTGGCCCGCGATCGGCGCGAAAAACATCAGCGCAACCGCGGCCGTCATGGTTTTGAAACGCAAAGTCATGCTCCGGTCCTTTAATAAGGCAGAATGCTTACCCCGCATCGAAGGCTATCTGCCGAAGCTTGCAACACAATCCGTTTGCATCTGCGGATCGCCGATCGGACCACATTCCTTGCGCACGCGAGCGGCGCGGAAGTTGGGGTTTGAGCGCAGCGCCGACTCGTAGCGCTCGCTGTCGCGTTCGTTCTGCATCCCCGATGCTGCGCCCCGCGCATCGCCCGGGTCCGTCTGCGGGCCATTGGTGATCAGCTCGGCTCCGCTCGCACTCATTTGCGCGCGAGCGGCCGGCGCCACGGCGATCGCTGTCAAACAAACAGCCGCAAAGGCCAACCCTGCGATAATTCTGTTATTCGGTTTCATGTGAGTGCCTTTTCTGATCCAAAGACGCCAGTGTATGATGGTGACTGTCACTCGATTTCATAAATATGGATCAAGCAAGAAATCTGTGTTAGCCTCGGAAATTACTTATGAGGCTAAATCGCCTATAGCGGCGCC
>DASYUS010000207.1:0-4774 GCA_036000945.1 Allostellaceae bacterium | reverse complement strand
ATCACCGGCGGCGGCGGCAACGACACGCTGGCCGGCGGCGACGGCAACGACACGCTGAACGGCGGCGCCGGCAACAACACGCTCAACGGCAACGCCGGCAACGACACGCTCAACGGCAGCACCGGCAACGACGTGCTCATCGGCGGCGCCGGCAACGACACGCTGACCGGCGGCGGCGGCAACGACACGCTCAACGGCGGCCTCGGCAACGACCTCTTGACCGGCGGCGGCGGCAACGATTCGTTCAAGTTCGACACCGCGCTCGGGGCGACAAATATCGACCAGATCTTCGACTTCAGCAACGTCGCCGACAAGATCCTGCTGGACGATGCCGTGTTCACCGCCGCCGGCGCGCCCGGCACCCTGGCATCGTCGGCGTTCTTCATCGGCGCCGCAGCACACGACGCCGACGACCGGATCATCTACAACAACATCACCGGCGCGTTGATCTACGATTCGAACGGCACCGGCGCCGGCGGCGCGACGCAATTCGCCCTCTTGTCCATCGGCCTCACCCCCACCAACAACAATTTCCAGATCGTCTGACCCCTCCCGGCATCGCCGGCGGGCATCACGCCCGTGCCGCCGCTTCCGCCGCCCCCGGCAATCGCGTAATCTCGCGGCGGCTTTTCGCCGCCGGGGAACCAACGTGCCGCTCAACCCGCAGCTCGACAGCCTCTCCGACTATCCGTTCGAGTCGTTGCGTACGCTCTTGAACCCGGTCGTGCCGCGGGTCAACGATCCGCCGATTCTGATGTCGGTCGGCGAGCCGCAGCATCAGCCGCCGCCACTCCTCACCGAGACGCTCGCCGCCCACGCGCACGAGTGGAACAAATACCCGCCGATGGCCGGCACCCCGGAGCTGCGCCAGGCGATCGCCGATTGGCTTTGCCGCCGCTACCGGCTGCCCGCCGGCGCGCTCGACGCCGACCGCAACGTCCTGACCCTCGCCGGCACCAAGGAAGGTCTCTACCTCTTGTCGAGCCTCGTCGTGCCGCGCCGCAAGGGCGGCGGCCGACCGGTCGTACTGGTGCCCAACCCCTATTACCTCGTCTACAACGGCGCGGCGACGATGGCCGGGGCCGACGCCGTCTTTCTCGACGCGACGCGCGAGAACGGCTTCATGCCGGATCTTGCCGCGATCCCGCGCGCGATCCTCGAGCGCACCGCGCTGTTCTACCTGTGCTCGCCGGCCAACCCGCAGGGCACGATCGCCAGCCTCGACTACCTGAAAGAGGCGATCCGGCTGGCCCGGCGTTACGACTTCGTGGTTGCCGTCGACGAGTGCTACGCCGAGATCTACGACCGCACGCCGCCGCCGGGCGCCCTGGAGGCCTGCGCGGCGCTGGGGCTGGGCGCCGGCGACGAATTGTTCGACCGCGTCGTCGTCTTCCATTCGCTGTCGAAGCGGTCGAGCGCGGCGGGGCTGCGCTCCGGCTTTGTCGCCGGCGACCCGCGGCTCGTCGGGCAGTTCAAGCATTTGCGCGACTATGGCGGCTGCCAGGTGCCGCTGCCGATCCAATGGGCGGCGACGGCGCTGTGGCGCGACGAGGCGCATGTCGAGGAAAACCGCGCGCGCTATCGCCGCAAATTCGACGTCGCCGAGGCGGCGATCGCCGGCCGCTTCGGGTTCTACCGGCCGGATGGCGGGTTCTTTTTGTGGCTCGATGTCGGCGATGGCGAGGCGGCAACCGTGCGGTTGTGGCGCGAGGCGGCGATTCGCGTTTTGCCCGGCGGCTACACGGCGCGCGCGGCGCACGGAAGGGACAATCCGGGCAGCCGATATATTCGCTTGGCGATTGTCCACGACGAGGCCACGCTGGAGGCTGCCTTCGCGCGGATCAGGCGCGTGTTGTAGGAGACGCCTGCGTCTTCGGCCGGGGGGAACGGCCGGGGGCGCAGCCTGAGTTGCGGGGTGGGGGGACAGGGGATGCCCAGAGCGGCACAGCTGTCAGTCCGCGGTTTCGGCCATGTTTGGCGTGGCTGGCGCGAGACGTTCGGCGGTGTGGGACAGCAGCTTTTCGAGGCGCTCGGCGTCGGGCTGGTGCTCGCCGGCCTCTTGTTGCTGCTCGCGCTGTTGACCTTCGATCCGGGCGACGCCTCGCTCGACACCGCGGCCGATTCGCCGGTGCGCAATTATCTCGGGCATGACGGCGCGCTGATCGCCGACCTCTTGATGCAGAGCGTCGGGCTCGCCGCCTACCTGGTTCCGGCCGTGCTGCTCGGCTGGGCGCTGCGCCTGATGCTGCAGCACCCGATCCGCCGGCTGGGGCGCCGCCTGATGCTGCTTGTCGTGGCGCTGGTGCTCGGCGCGGCGGCCTGCTCGATCCTGCGCCCGGAGTTGGCGCTGCCGGCCGGCGCCGGCGGGGCGATCGGCGGCGTGCTGCTGGGTCTCGTCGACAGTATCGGCCTGGCGCCGCTCGTCCTGCCGCTGGCGATGGTTGCCGCCGCGCTCGTCGCCTTGCTGCTGCTGTCGATCATCGGGCTGTCGGCGGGCGACTGGCGCGATCTGGGGCGCGGCGTCGGCCGCCTGGCGCGCGTCTCGGGACAGGGAACGGCGACGACGACGGCATTCGGCCGGCGCCTCGTGCGGCGATGGTGGCATTCCCGGCGGGCCCGGCGCGCCGCCGATACGGCAAGGCGGCCGCGGATTGTTGCCGATCGCGACTGGGCCTTTCGGCCGCATTCGGCACATTCGGTGGTGACCCCGCTGCCCGACCGGCGTGAGCCGCACCTCGCCCGCGCCGCGGCTTCGCCGGCGCCCGCAGCGCCGCCGGGGGTTGCCGCCACCGCGACCGGTGGGATCGTCCGGCTGGTCCTGCCGCGGGGCAAGCCGTGGGCGTCGGGGCGGCGCGCCGAGCAGGAATTGCAGCCGGCGCTCGATTTGGTACCCGACGAGGAGCCGCTCTTACCGCCGCTCAACCTTCTGACCAAGTCTTCCGTCGTCAAGACCGCCTCGGTCGACGAGGAGGCATTGGCCAAGAACGCGCGGATGCTCGAAGCGGTGCTCGAGGATTACGGCGTGCGCGGCCAGATCGTCCAGGTCCGCCCCGGCCCGGTCGTCACCCTCTACGAATTGGAGCCGGCGCCCGGCATCAAGGCCTCGCGCGTCATCGGCCTCGCCGACGACATCGCCCGTTCGATGAGCGCCATCTCGGTGCGCGTCGCGGTCGTGCCCGGCCGCACGGTGATCGGCATCGAGCTGCCGAACCTCAAAGCGGAGACCGTCTTCCTGCGCGAGCTGCTCGATTCGCCGGCCTACGAAAACCATGCGGGCCGGCTCGTCCTCGGCCTCGGCAAGGACATCTCGGGCGAGCCGGTCATCGCCGACCTTGCACGCATGCCGCATCTTCTCATCGCCGGCACCACCGGCTCCGGCAAGTCGGTCGGCATCAACACGATGATCCTGTCGATCCTCTACCGGATGCCGCCCGAACGCTGCAAATTCATCATGGTCGACCCGAAGATGCTGGAATTGTCGGTCTATGACGGCATCCCGCACCTCTTGTCGCCGGTCGTCACCGACCCGAAAAAGGCTGTCCTCGCACTGAAATGGACGGTGCGCGAGATGGAGAGCCGTTATCAGAAGATGTCGAAGCTCGGCGTGCGCAACATCGAGGGCTTCAACGCAAGGCTGCGCGAGGCCGCCCTGAAGGGCGAAAGCCTGATCCGCAAGGTGCAGACCGGGTTCGATGCGGAAACCGGCCGGCCGGTCTTCGAGGAGCAGCCGTTCGATGCCAGCGAATTGCCGCTCATTGTCGTCGTCGTCGACGAGATGGCCGATTTGATGCTGGTCGCCGGCAAGGACATCGAGGCGGCGGTCCAGCGCCTGGCGCAGATGGCGCGGGCCGCCGGCATCCACATCATCACCGCGACGCAGCGCCCCTCGGTTGATGTCATCACCGGCACGATCAAGGCCAATTTCCCGACCCGCATTTCGTTCCAGGTGACCTCGAAGATCGACAGCCGGACGATCCTCGGCGAAGGCGGCGCCGAGCAGCTCCTCGGCCGCGGCGACATGCTCTACATGGCCGGCGGCGGCCGCGTCACGCGGGTGCACGGCCCGTTCGTCACCGACGAGGAGGTCGAGCGCGTCGTCTCGTTTCTGAAGCAGCGCGGCGAGCCCGACTACATCGACGAGATCACCGAGGACGACGGCGGCCTGTTGGACAATTACGGCGGCGCCAACGAGGAAGGCGGCGGCAACGAACTCTACGACCAGGCCGTGGCGCTGGTCTGCCGCGAGCGCAAGGCCTCGACGAGCTTTGTCCAGCGCCACCTGCAGATCGGCTACAACCGCGCCGCCCGCCTCATCGAGCGCATGGAAGCCGAAGGCGTCGTCAGCCAGGCCAACCATGTCGGCAAGCGCGAAGTCCTCGCCCCGCCCGGCCGATGAACGGGGTAACCCCTCTCACGCGATACCGGAGAGGGGCTCGGTTTCGGCGAGCGCGAGGTCCTGGCGCCCGGCCGGCCCGGCAGCACCACGGTCCTGCCTGCCACCGAAGGGCTATCGGATGGCCGCTGCGTGCCGATGCCGGTGCTTGAAGCAAGCAACAGCTTGATCGTCTTCGGTGCATTTCTCGTCGCGATGGACCGGAAATCGAGTGCATAGTAGTTGGAACCGGGGGACGCCGCCGTTCGGTCGGGCGGCGCACGAACCCGGCATCTGGGGGGGAAGCGATGACGGACAGAGCTGCGGGTATAACCGTGCGTGCGGATGGCTGGCGGGCGATCCCCGGCTATCAGTGGCTGGTATTTCTGGTGGTATGGCTCG
>DASYUS010000206.1:0-6672 GCA_036000945.1 Allostellaceae bacterium | reverse complement strand
CCGGTGCGCGTCTTGCCGAAGCCGCGCCCGGCCAAGAGCAGCCAGACGCGCCAGTCGCCGGGCGGCGGCAGCTGTTCGCCGCGCGCCCACCAGGGCCACTCGTAGATGAGATGCGCCGCCTCCTCGGGAAGCAGCGCTTCGATGAGGTTATTCCTTAGCGGTTCGGGCAGCGATGCGAGCCATTGCACGCTTGAGGATTTCACGCGGGTCCTCGGGTTCTGCTTCGTCCGGCTTGTCCGCGATCGGCTCGGCCGCGTTCAACAGGCCGACAACGCGCGCCAATGCTTCGAGGGGCGGCCGCTTATCGTAGAGCTTGATGCGATAGGGCTTGTGCTCCTTCGCGTCTTCGACGATTTCGGCAACCGCCGCGAAATCCTCATCCGCGGCGTCCGCCGACAGCTCCACGCCATTCTCACCTTGAACAAAGAAGTGCTTCAGGTTGGCGAAGGCGAGACGCTTTAATTCTTCCAGCACCCGTTCCTCGGTAATGCCGAGACGCGCCGCGAGCGCCTTGACCTCCTCGCCCCCCAGCGGGTCCGCGGCCGCCTTGCGGCGACGCCACCAGCTCGGCCGCTTTACCACCGTCCCTCCTCGTCGGCGCCCTCACCCCTTGCCGTCCGCGGGGAGCGTCAGGGTGAGGCGGACCCAAATCTGTCAGTGTGGCGATCGTATATCAGATTGATCCGGATTTGTCAATATGAAAATGCTATTTCATTAACGATTGCCACCTGCCGTAATGCCCCTCAAGAGCGCCGAGGCCAGCGACGAGGATGCCGGAGGCCGCTTCCTGGCTGACCCGTCGCCCGCTCCAGCCTTGCTCAATCGCCCATTCCTTAAGCGAGCGCTCCCAGCCAAGGACGTGCCACAGACACGACCCGGCCGGCGAGGCGATCCCACCCAGCGCCTGGACGGCTCTCCACACTGCGGTGCGCGCCGCTTCGATCCGCACCCCGGGAGGTTCGCCGCCGTGCCGCAGCCCGGGCTCGCCGAGGCGCAAGTGCGACAGGTCGAGAGCGCGCAACGGGTCGAGGTGAGCCTCGGCAAACCGCACGCGAAACGTCTCGCCGGCCTCTCTCATGCCGGCGGTAATCGACCCACGCCGTTCCATGATCGCCAGCGTGTCGACTGCCCGGTAAGGGCGCGAGGGACGCCCTGCCGCATCGCCGATCGTCCGCTCCAGCCGTTCGATCGGGCCGTGCCGGCGCCGCTCGGGCGTTGGGCCGCCATCGCCGAAATTGACGCTTGCCTCGTTGACTGCTCGCTGCGTTGTCATCTAGTTCTCGGGAACAATACATGAACGATCAGGGCATGAAGCAGTCCGTGCGACCCGGTCGAGCCGGCGCAGCAGGCGCGGAGGCGGCTGCCGCGTCGCGCGACCCTGCCTGCCGCCCACCGCCGCTGCCAGCGCCTCGATCTCGCGCAGCTGTTGCTTCTCGGCGGTGCTGCCGCCAGGCAGCCGGCACTGCGCATGGTGGAGCGGGCAATAGGGCGAACCGGGCTGACGTTCCGCCGCGCAGAAACTTATTCGTCGCGAGCCGACGCCGCCGCTGTCGATAACAAAGACGCAGCCGACGTCGCCCGTCCGATCCGGTTCAGCATCCGGCATCCCCTCTGCGAATTCGCTCGGCATGCGTTTTGCCCCTTGTCAAACTCGCATTCGATATATATTATCTAAGCATCAATGTCAATATAGCAATTACGATATGGTTTACGATGGACGCGATCTGGTTTCACGAGGCGCTCGAGCGGGCCGGCGTGTCGCAGGCCGATCTCGCCCGCCATCTGCGCCTGGCCCCGTCGGCGATCTCGCGCATGGTGAAGGGCGAGCGCCAAATGAAACTCCTCGAGGCGGTGCAGGTCGCCGCCTTTCTCGGGGTCTCGCAGGACGAAGTGCTGCGCCATGCCGGAGCCGGCGTTGATGCGACGCCGCGCGCCGAGCCGGCGCGGCGTGGCCGGCCGCCGCGCACCTCGGCGACGGCGGCCGTTTCCTCGCGCGCCGAGCCGATCCCGATCCGCAGCGCCGCACGTGGCGGCCGTGATCAGGAGATGTTTCTCGAGGACGGGCCGATCGGATATACCCCGCGCCCGGCCAATCTCGGTGGGATCCGCGGCGCCTACGCGATCTACATGGTCGGCGACAGCATGGAGCCGCGCTACGAGCAGGGCTGGCTGTTGCACGTCAACCCGTTCAAGCCGCCGATCCGCGGCCGCGACATCGTCGTTTACAAAAGAAGCCAAGCCGTGCTGATCAAACAGTTTGTCCGTTGGGAGGGCGATGCGCTGGTGTTGCGCCAGCTCAACCCGCTCGAGGAATTGCGCATCCCGCGCGGCGAGGTTCTCGAATGCCACCTCGTCGTCGGCGTCGACCAGGAGGGTTAAACAGCACATCGGCGCTGCCGCGATGCGATGCTCGAAACGCCACGTGACGCCGCCGCCCGCCCATTGCTATCATCGTGCGAGCGGAACGGGGGATCGAACGATGCGGCTGATGGTTGCCCGGGCGGCGCTGATCGGGATTGCGGTGGCGTTGTCCGGTTGCATCGAGACCTACGGCACCGGCCCGACCGGCGTTGTCCTGGCACGCGTCGATCCGGATGAGGCTGCCGAACGTGCCCTCGTGGGCAGCGTGCTCGGCACGGCGCTGGGCACCGGTCTTGGCGCCATGTTCGCGATCAACCCGGCGATCGGCGCCGTCGTCGGCGCCGAAAGCGGCGCCGCGCTCGGTGCCGTCGCAGGAGTCATGACAGCCCAGCCGCTGCCCGACTACAAGCCGATCGCGGTGCCGGCGGCGCAAATCATCCCCGGGTTTTACGATAGTTGGCCGCCCGGTTACCACGCGCCGCCGATCGCCGCCCGGACGCCGCCGCCGCATCCCGGCTGAGCAGTGCGGCGGCGGTCGCCGCTCCGCCCGCGACCTCTAATAGTTAGACGACCAGCGCCGATGCCGCTCCTGGCGATCCCCTTTCCGTTCAGCGACCCGAATGCTCCGTTCGTCATTCCGCCATTTGCGATCGGCCCGCTGACCATCGCCATTCGCTGGTATGCGCTCGCCTATATTGCCGGGCTGCTGATCGGCTGGCGATATTGCCTCCGTCTTACGGATGGCGCGCCGGCCCGGGTTGCCCGCCGCGATGTCGACGATTTCCTCCTTTGGGCGACGCTCGGTGTGGTCCTCGGCGGGCGCGTCGGCTATGTACTGTTTTACAAGCCCGGCTACTACATCGTGCACCCGGAGGAAGCGCTCTATTTGTGGCATGGCGGGATGTCGTTTCATGGCGGCGCCATTGGCGTTACTACCGCGATCTTCTTTTTCAGCCGGGCGCGAGCGATCCCGATCTTCACATTTTCCGACATCATCTGCGCGGCGATCCCGATCGGGTTGTTTTTCGGGCGCATCGCCAACTTCATCAACGGCGAGCTGTGGGGACGGGTGAGCGACATGCCCTGGGCCATGGTGTTTCCCGGCGGTGGCCCGCTGCCGCGCCATCCGAGCCAGCTTTACGAGGCGGCGTGCGAGGGTATCCTGTTGTTTCTGTTGCTGTATGCCGCTGAGCGCTGCGGTGCGCGGCGCTATCCGGGGATCGTGACCGGTCTGTTTCTCGCCGGTTATGCGGTGGCGCGGATGTCAGGCGAGTTGTTCCGCCAGCCCGACTTGCAACTCGGCTTCCTGATTTTCGGCACAACGATGGGGCAGCTGTTGTCGGTCCCGCTGCTCGTCGCCGGGATCGTGCTGGTTTGCTGGGCGTGGCGCCGGCCGCCACTCGCCGCGGCCGCATCGCGGTGATGTCGGCGTGGCGAGAATGGCCGAGTTCGCCGCCAGAATTGCTCGGCGGATCCGGCGCGAGGGGCCACTCTCGATTGCTGCTTTCATGGCGATGGCACTGCATGACCCCGAGAGCGGCTATTACGCGCGGCGCGATCCGTTTGGCCGCGCCGGCGACTTCGTCACCGCTCCCGAGATCAGCCAGGTTTTCGGCGAGCTGCTCGGGGTGTGGTGCGCCGATTTCTGGCAGCGCATCGGCCAGCCCGATCCGGTGATGCTGGTCGAACTTGGCCCCGGCAGCGGCGTACTGATGAGCGATTTCATGCGCGCTGCGGCGACCCTCCCGACGTTCCGCCGCGCCATCGACCTCTACCTCGTCGAGGCAAGCCCGCGACTGCGGGCGGTGCAGCAACGTCGTCTGTCCGATGCCGAGCCGCATTTCGTCCCGAGCCTCGACGCGCTGCCCGACGGGCCGCTGCTGCTCATCGCCAACGAGTTCCTCGACGCGCTGCCGATCCGCCAGCTGGTGCGCAGCCGCAGCGCATGGACGGAGCGGGTGGTGATGCTCGATGAGGACGGGCGCTTGGCCTTTGCCGACGGGCCGGAAGACCCTGCCTTGATGCTGCTGGTGCCGACCTCGTTGCGCCAGGTCATGCCCGGCGCGGTCGTCGAGATCTGCCCGGCGGCAGCTTCGCTCGCTGCCGCCCTCGGCGAGCGGCTGGCACGACAACCCGGCGCGGCGCTTTTTATTGATTACGGCTATTTCCCGGGCGCGTCGGGGGCAACGCTTGCCGCGCTCAACCGGCATCAGCCGGCCGACCCGCTCGAAGATCCGGGCAACGCCGATCTCAGCGCCCATGTCGATTTCGCTGCCTTTGCCGAAGCGGCGCGCGCCGCCGGCGCGATCGTCCACGGCCCGTTGCCGCAGGGGCGATTCCTCGCCGCTCTCGGTGCCGAGGCGCGGCTCGCGAGGTTGTCGGCACAGGCGACCCCGGCGCAGCGGGCGCTTCTCGAAAGCGGCCTCCAACGCTTGCTCGATCCCGCGCAAATGGGCAATTTGTTCAAGGTCCTGGCACTGACCTCGCCGGGCCTGCCGGCACCTGCCGGCTTCGCAGGACGGCCGGACCATGATCACGCTCAGCGCACTTGCTGATTACCCCGAAGCCGACCCCGGCATCCGTCATGCCTTCTTCACGCGCGAGGGTGGCGTCAGCAAAGGACTCTACGCCTCGCTAAATTGCGGCTTCGGCTCCGGCGACGATCCGCTGAGGGTCGAAGAAAACCGCGCGATCGCCGCGGTGCACCTCGCGGTCGCACCGGATCGGCTGGTGAGTTGCCACCAGGTTCACGGCACCACGGTCGTAACCGTCGAGCGGCCGTGGGGCCGCGCCGGCAACCCGCGCGCCGATGCGATGGTCACCGCGGCGCCGGGCATCGCGCTCGGCATTCTTGCCGCCGATTGTGCACCCGTCCTGTTCACCGACCCCGCGGCCCGGGTCATTGGCGCCGCGCATGGCGGTTGGCGCGGCGCGCTCGCCGGGGTGATGGAGGCGACGGTCGCTGCGATGGTCGCGCTCGGCGCTGCGCCCACGCGGATCCGGGCTGGGATCGGACCCTGCATCGCTCAGCCCTCCTACGAGGTCGGACCCGAGTTCAGGGCGGCCTTCGCCATCACCGATCGCGACAGCGTCGGCTTTTTCACGCCGGCAGCGCGCGCCGGCCATTTCCTGTTCGACCTGCCCGGCTACATTGCTCACCGGCTCGCGCGGCTCGGCCTCGCCGCGGTCGAGCGTGCGCCATACGACACCGCCGCCGACGCGTCGCTGTTCTTCAGCTACCGGCGCGCCTGCCGGCTCGGGGAACCCGATTATGGCCGCGGCCTCGCCGCAATCGCACTCGCCGATTAGCGTCGCGCCGTGCCTTACCTGGTGGTGTTCGGTGTGTTCTGCCTCCTCGGTCTGCTTGCGACCTGTGCGCTTTCATGACCGCTTCCGGCAACCCAGGCTGTCGGCTGACGATCTTCGCCTGTGCCGCGCTCCTTGCCGGCTGCCAGCCCTTGCCGCATCCCTTCGCCGATGACCGCCCGCCCGCCGCCCTCCTCACGGTACGCGATGGCGCTGGAGTATCGGTCGCGCCGATCGCCGGCAAGCCGCACGCTGCTGCGGCCAAGCTTGCCGCAGCGATGGCGCGCGCGCTGCTAAGGCGCGACATCCCCGCCAGCGACCAGACGACCAGCCTCGGCAGTTACCAGCTGTACGGTCGGCTGGCGGAGTCCCGAGCGAGCGAGAACAGCGCGACAGTGACCGCCTATTGGCGGCTCTACGACGCCAAAGGGCGGAAAGTCGGTGAGCGCGATGTCCAGGTGGAAGTGCCGGTAGGCGAGCTGGAATCGGGGAGCGACAGCCCGATCGAGCGGCTTGCCGCGTTGAGCGCAGACGGATTGGCGCCACTGCTCGAGGACGAAGCGCCGGTCGAAGCGGCTGGCAGCGGGCGTATCCGCATTGCCATTGGCCGGATCAGCGGGGCGCCGGGTGATGGCACGAAATCGCTGGCGGCTGCGGTTGCCGCGGTCTTGCAGCGGCAGGATCTGGCGATTGCCAAAGATGGCCAGAAGGCCGATCTCACGGTCGACGGCGAGGTCAGCGTCGCGCCGGTCAAGCCCGACAAGCAGCACGTCAAGATCCTCTGGCGCGTCCGTCGCGCGGATGGCAGCGAAGTCGGCACGGTCGGCCTGGAAAACGATGTTAAGCGCGGCATGCTCGACGGGTCGTGGGGCGATATCGCCTACAGTGTCGCGATGGCAGCGAGCGACGGACTGGCGCAACTCGTCGCCCGAGGCGCGCCGGAGCCCAAATCCTGATTACGCCCCACCGCTCGGCGGCGCCGGTGAGATCGCCGGCCCATCGGCT
>DASYUS010000205.1:0-1889 GCA_036000945.1 Allostellaceae bacterium | reverse complement strand
GATATGGCGCGCACCGTGCCGCCGCTGACCGGCGCGTCGAGCATCGCGACGCCGCGTTCGGCGAGCCGCCGCTCGAAGCGGCGCGCTGCGAACGGGTCGATCGTGCTCATGCACAAGACGATGTGCCCGGCCTGGGCGCTGGCGATGATGCCGCGGTCGCCGGTGATGACCTCCTCGGCCTGATCGGTCGTCTCGACCATGCAGATCGTCCGCTCGACCGCCGCGGCGACCGCCGCCGCCGAGTGCTCGACCGCGACGCCCACCGCGGTCAGCGGCGCGAGCTTGGCCGGGTCGATGTCGTGGACGACGAGCGAGAAGCCGCCCTTCACGAGGTTGAGCGCCATCGGACCGCCCATCGCGCCGAGGCCGATGAACCCCACTTTGCCGGGCATGGCGATCCTCCGTCGCTGCGACTGCCCGGACTTTAGCCGCCCCCGTCGCTCTTGTCGCGATCAGACGCCGGCAACACCCCGATCGCGGCCTTGACCCTTGCGGCGGTTAGCGGAACGTCGCGCAGTCGCACCCCGGCGGCATCGGCAATGGCGTTGGCGATTGCCGCGGCGGTCGGACCCTGCGCCGCCTCGCCGGTGCCGAGGAACGGGGTTCCCGGCCGGTCGATGACGTGGACCTCGATCGATTCGGGGACCGCCGCGAAGCGCAGAATCGGATAGCTGCTCCAGTCGCGGCTGAGGATCCGGGTGCGATCGAAGCGCACGCTCTCGTAGAGGGTCCAGCTCGCCGATTGGAGGATGCCGCCCTCGATCTGGTTCTTGATGCCGTCGGGATTGACCGCCTCGCCGCTGTCGACCGCCGCGACGGCGCGCACGAGGCGGACCCGGCCGGTTTCGCGGTTCACCGATACTTCGACCGCCACCGCCAGATAGGCGGCGAGGTTCTTGTAGCGGGCGAAGGCAAAGCCGTTGCCGCGCCCCGGCCGGCGGTGCGCCGACCAGCCGAAGCGCTCGGCGGCTCGCGTGACGACCTCGCGGGCGCGCGGGTCGGCAAGGTGGCGCAGGCGGAAATCAACCGGGTCGATCCCCGCGGTTTGCGCCAGTTCGTCGATGAAGCTCTCGATCGAGAAGATGTTCATATAGGCGCCGAGGCTGCGCAAAGCCGAGACGCGCAGCGTCATCTCCGGCACGAATTCCTGCATCACCCTTGCGTCGGGGATCGTGTAAAGCGGCGCGGCGTTGCGGTCGCCGCCGCCTTCAGGCAGCGGGATCGGTCGCGGCGGCGGCTGGGCGATCGGCTGGGCGCGGTGCCAGGCGGCGATCAGGTTGCCGGCGCCGCCCGGCCGCGTCGCGTGGGGCTGGCTTCGCACCGTGTAGTCCCAGGCGACGATCTTGCCGGCCGGGTCGAGCGCCGCGCGCGCCCGCGTCAGCATCGCCGAGCCATAGGGCTCCCAGCTGTGCTCGTCCTCGCGCATCCATTGCACCCGCACTGGCCGCCCGGGCAGCGCCAGCGCCATGAGCGCGGCGTCGGCTCCGGCATCGTCGGCGCCGTTATGACCGTAGCAGCCCGAGCCTTCGAGGTGGACGACGTGCACCTTGTCCGGAGCAAGGCCGGTCAGCTGGGCGAGCGCGGCGCGCAGCGGGTAGACCCCCTGGCTGTGCGTCCATAGGGTCAACGCGCCATCCTCGAACAGCCCGACCGCGCATGACGGGCCAATCGCGCCGTGCATCTGGTAGGCGCGGCGATAGCCCGCCTCGACGATTTTCGCACCGGGTGGCATGACCGCCGGATCGCTGCGCACCGGCACCGTCTGGGCGGGCAATGACGCAAGCGCTGCGAATTGATCGTCGGCGGGATTGGAAAGGGTCGGCTTCTCGTCCCATTGGGCCGCGTCCGCCAGCGCGCGCACGGCGACGATCGCCTGGTATTCGCCCTCG
>DASYUS010000204.1:0-14351 GCA_036000945.1 Allostellaceae bacterium | reverse complement strand
GAGCGGTCCGGCTGCGTCGTAAACTCGCCGCCCGGACAACCCCGCCGCGTGTTAACCATGCCTCCCGCCATCCCGCGCGTCGCCATCCTCGGCTTCTCGATCGAGTGCAACAAATTCGCACCGCCGGCGACGAAGGCGCATTTCCTCGCCAGCACCTATCTCGAAGGCGAGGACATCATCGAGGAGGCGCGCCGGCCCACCCCGAAGATGCACCCCGAAATACCCGGCTTCATCACGGCGATGGATGCGGCCGGGCCGTGGCAGCCGGTCGGCATCGCGCTGGCGATGAGCGAGCCGAACGGCCCGGTCGAGCATGCATTCTTCCTGGAACTGCTCGACACAATGGCGCACCGGCTGACCGCGGCGCTGCCGCTCGACGGCGTCTATTTTTGCGCGCACGGCGCCGCAATCACCACCGAGGAGGATGATCCCGAGGGCCTGATGTTCGAGCGGTTGCGCAGGGTCGTCGGCCCGGATGTACCGGTCGTCGCGACTTTCGACCTGCACGCCAACGTTTCCGACCGCATGGTCGATTTGATCGACGCCTTTATCGGCTACCGCACCAACCCGCATCTCGACATGCGCGAGCGCGGCGCGGAAGCGGCGGCGGCGATGCGCGAATTGCTCTCGGGGGTGAAGACCGAGCGGGTGCGGATGCGCCTGCCGATCGTGCCGCCGACGGTGACGATGCTGACCGCCGCCGGCCCCTATGCCGAGATGATCGAACTCGGCCAGCGCCGCCAGAAGGAAATGCAGCCGGCGATCATGAACGTCTCGGTGATGGGCGGGTTCGCCTATGGCGACACCGCGAAAAACGGGCTCAGCGTCATCGTCACCGCGCGCGGCGACACGGCGGCGGCGGCCTCGCTCGCCCGCGAGATCGCAGAGTATGGTTGGGCGCAGCGCGCCCGCTTTCAGGCCAGGCTGACGCCGCTCGACGAGGCCGTCGCGAAGGCGCGCGCGGTCGCTTGTGGCCGGTCGCTGCCGGCCCTCTGCTTCGCCGATGTCGCCGACAACCCGGGCGGCGGCGGCCGCGGCAACACGATGTTTCTGCTGCGCGCCTTCTTCGAGGCCGGGGTCAAGGGCGCGCTGTTCGGCATCATCTACGACCCGCCGCTCGCCGCCGAGGCCCACGGCCACGGGCTGCATTACCATTTCGCGGCGCGTTTCAACCGCGGCGAGACTACCAACTTTTCAGAACCGTGGAGCGCCCCGGCACGGGTCGCCGCCTTGAGCGACGGTAACTGCGTCGGCCGCCGCGGCATCTACGCCGGAACGCGCCTTGCGCTCGGGCCGTGCGCCGCGCTGGCGATCGGCGGCATCACGGTCGTTGTCGTGTCGCACCGCGTGCAATGCGCCGACCCGATTTTTTTCGAGATGATGGGTCTCGACATCGCCCGGGCGCGCAGCGTCGCGGTCAAATCGCGCGGGCATTTTCGCGGCGGCTTCGACGAGTTCTTTGGCCCGGAGCAGATCGTCGAGGTCGACCTGCCCGGCCTCACCTCGCCGATGCTCAGCCGCTTTCAGTGGACCCGTCTGCCCCGCCCGGTCATCCCGCTCGACGAGGGGGTCGCGTTCAGCCTCACGTAGCCGCCGGCGGTCCGTTGGCGTAAAGTTTCAGCGCCGCATAGACGAACTGGTTGACCGGCGTCGGGATGCCGTGCCGGCGGCCCAATTCGACGACCTTGCCGGCGAACCACGGCAGTTCGAGCCGGTTGCCGCGCACCAGATCGTTGCCCATCGAGGCCATGTGGTAGGGCGGCATTGTGCGGATCGTCGCGAGCTCGCGCTCGGCCGCGTCGGGCGGCAGCGGCACGCCCTCGGCGCGGCCCACCGCCTCGGTCTCGCGCGCGCTCGCCTCGACCAAGCCCCAGAGATCGGGGTCGGCGCGGTAGAGGCCGAGCGGCACCCTTGTTAGCGCATTGATGTTGGCAAGCGGCATCAGGAGGAGGAATTTCTGCCAGATCGGCACCCGGATATCGGGGCTGAGGATGCCTTCGATGCCGGCAGCCTCGCACACCGCGCGCAGCCGCTCGCCGCGCACCCGCGGCTGCCGGTCGAGTTCGCCGAACGTCATCTGGCAATAGGTCCCGGTCTGCCGCACCACGCCCGGCGCGACGATCGACCCGGTGACCCAGGCGGTGCCGGCCATCACCGGCCCTGGCCCGAGGATCGCGGCCAGCCGCTCGGCCGCGTCGACGCCGTTCTGCAGCGTCACGACCGCCGTCTGTCGCCCGACGATCGGCCGGAGCTGTTCGCCGGCGCTCTCGACATCCCACAGCTTGACGCAGAAGAGCGCATAGTCGACCGGCCCCCCGCCGGCGATCGAGGCGATGTCGTCGGTGGCCTGCGCCGGCCGGATCAGCGTCTCGCCGCGGTCACCCTCGATCCTGAGGCCGTTCTCTCGCATCGCCGCGAGATGCGCGCCACGCGCGACAAAGATCACCTCGTTGCCGGCCTTGGCGAGAGCGGCGCCATAGATCGCGCCGATGCCGCCGGCGCCGATGACCGCGATGCGCATGAGAGCTTCCTCCGCGAGACCATGTTCGCCGCCGCAGACTTACTCTACGCTGACGACGCCGAACAACCCGGAGCAAAAGCCATGCCCATCCAAGCGAGTTCGCCCGCCCGCGAAGCGATCCGCGGCACCGTGCCGAAGCTCGCCGAGATTTCCGACACGGTCATCTATGGCGAAATCTGGGAGCGGCCGGGCCTGTCGAAGCGCGACCGCAGCCTGATCGTCGTCGCCACGCTGATCGCCTTGGGTCGCGAACGGCAGCTCGAAGGCCATCTCGCGCGCGCCCTCGCCAATGGCGTGACCAAGGACGAGATCGGCGAAATCATCACCCACCTCGCCTTCTACGCCGGCTGGCCCGCGGCGATGACCGCGGCGACGATCGCCAAGGACGTCTTCGAAAAGCAGCGATCTTGACGGCGCCGAGCCCGGCGTCATGCTGGTCGTGAAAACGGCGTGAGGGAGAGGCGCCATGGATATCGGCGCGGCGATGTTTTTCACCGATTATTCGATGAGCGCCGTCGCGCTGGCCCAGGAATGCGAGGCGCGCGGCTTCGAATCGGTGTGGGCACCCGAGCACTCGCACATCCCGCTGTCGCGCAATTCGCCGTTCCCGTCGGGCGGCGAGTTGCCGAAGCAGTATTCCCAGGTGATGGACCCGTTCGTCACGCTGGCCTCGGCTGCCTCGGCGACGCGGACGATCAAGCTCGGCACCGGCGTCTGCCTTGTCATCCAGCGCGACCCCATTCAGACCGCCAAATCGGTCGCCTCGCTCGACCAGGTCTCGGGCGGGCGGTTTCTCTTCGGGGTCGGCGGCGGCTGGAACGCCGAGGAGATGGCCGACCACGGCACGGAATTCCGCACGCGCTTCAAGCTGATGCGCGAGCGAATCGAGGCGATGCAGGCGATCTGGACCGAAGAGGCGCCCGAGTATCACGGGGAGATGGTCGATTTCCCGCCGATGACGGCGTGGCCGAAACCGGTGCAGAAACCGCACCCGCCGGTCATTATCGGCGGCATGTTCCCGCATGCGGCGCGGCGCGCGCTGCGCTACGGCGACGGCTGGATCCCGCATTCGCGCCGCCCGCAATACGAGGACGTGACCGACTACCTGCCGCAGTTCCGCCAGATGGCGGCCGAGGCCGGCCGCGACCTTGCGAGCGTGCCTGTCACGGTGTGGGGCATCGCCCCCGATCTCGACCGTTTGCGGCGCTATCAGGATCAGGGCGTCGCGCGCGGCGTCGTCCAGCTGGCGGCCGCGAAGGCCGACGTGACGCTGCCGATCCTCGACCGCTGGGCCGAGCTGATCCGCCGCATCGCCTGAAGCCTATCGCAGATTGCCGAACCGCCGCCACAGTTTCGCGGCATAATTGCGCGCGAGCAGCGGATGGGGCCGCTGCGGGGCGGGGGATAGAGCCAATGCGCTCGGTGATCCGCGCGGCCGATGGCTGAGCCGCCACGGCTGCGCGTCGATTTGGACGAGCGGTTGCGCGCCGCCGCGCCGCCCGAGCGGCTACGCCGTCCGCCGCGGAAGGCGCCGCGCGGCAGGACACTGCGGCGGCGCCTCTTCGGCGGCGCGGCGAAGCTCGCGCTGCTGCTGTTCCTCTGGAGCAGCATCATCGTCGGCGGCGTCCTCGGCTATTTCGCCTTCACCCTGCCCGACACCAGCCGACTGACCGTCGCCCAGCGCCGCCCGACGGTGACGATCCTCGCCGCGGACGGCAGCGTTGTCGCCAGCCTCGGCGATCTGTTCGGCCAGCCGCTGACGCTGAAGGAAATGTCGCCGTTTCTGCCGGAAGCGGTGATCGCCACCGAGGATCGCCGGTTCTACAGCCATTTCGGCATCGATCCGATCGGGCTCCTGCGTGCCGCCGTGACCGATCTGCGTGTCGGGCATGTCGTCCAGGGCGGCAGCACGATCACCCAGCAGCTTGCCAAGATCCTGTTCCTGACGCCGGAGCGCAGCTTTGCCCGCAAGGCCCGCGAAACGCTGCTGGCGATATGGCTCGAACGCGAGTTCAGCAAGGACCAGATCCTCGAAATCTACCTCAACAGGGTTTATCTCGGCGCCGGCACCTATGGGGTCGACGCCGCGGCACACCGCTATTTCGGCAAATCGGCCGGCAACCTCACCCTCTATGAGAGCGCGATCATTGCCGGCCTGCTCAAGGCGCCGACCCGTTTCAATCCGGCGCGCGACCGCGCCGCCGCCAACGCACGCGCGGCGCAGGTGCTCGACAACATGGTCGATGCCGGGTTCATCAGCCGCGCCCAAGCGGCGGCTGCGGACCAGGAGGGCGTGGTGCTCGCCGTCACAGGTCGGCCCGGATCGCGCTACTTCGCCGATTGGGTCGCCGATCAGCTGCGCGACTTTGCCGGCACCGCCGAGCGCGATCTGACGGCCCGCACCACGCTCGACCCGCGGATGCAGGCGGCGGCCGAGGCCGCCATCAGCGACGTTCTGTTGCGCTTTGGTGCGAAGGACGCGGTGCTGGAGGGGGCACTCGTCGCGATGTCGCCGGATGGGGCGGTGCGCGCGATGGTCGGCGGCCGCGACTATCGGCACAGCCAGTTCAACCGGGCCACTCAGGCGCAGCGCCAGCCCGGCTCGGCGTTTAAGCCGTTCGTCTACCTCGCGGGGCTGGAAGCCGGCCTGCGCCCCTCCGACCGTTTTGTCGACGCGCCGATCCGGATCGGCAATTGGCAGCCGCACAATTATCTCAACCGCTACCTGGGGCCGATGAGCCTCGCCGAGGGGCTGGCCCAATCGGTCAACACGATCGCGGTCCAGGTTGCCGAGCGCGCCGGCATCAAGAATGTGATCGCGACGGCGCGACGGCTCGGCATTGCCTCCGACCTGGCCCGCGATGCCAGCATCGCGCTCGGTACCAACGAGGTGAACCTGCTGGAGCTGGTCTCGGCCTATGCCCCCTTCGCCAATGGCGGGTTGGGGGTACTCGGCTATGGCATCAACGAGATCCGCGATAGCGACGGCAACATCGTCTACCGGCGCAGCGGCTCGGGGCCGGGACCGGTGGTCGCCCCGGAACTCGTTGGCTTGATGAACGAGATGCTCGCCGGCGTTATCGCCCATGGCACCGGCAAGGCCGCTACATTGCCGCGTCCCACCGCCGGCAAGACCGGCACGACGCAGGACTATCGCGACGCCTGGTTCATCGGCTACACCGCCGACCTGGTGGCCGGCGTGTGGTTCGGCAATGACGACAACGCGCCGATGAACCGGGTGACAGGCGGGTCGTTGCCCGCCGCCGCCTGGCGCAGCTTCATGCTGGCGACGACCAAGGGCATGCCGGTGAAGCCGCTGCCGGCGCCTCAGCCGGTGCCGGAAAGAAGCCCGGTATCACCGCCGGCCGAGGAATCGCCGCTCGACCGGCTGTTCGGCTGGCTCGGCATGGCACCGGGGACGCCGCTGCCACCGCCACCGATCAATGCCGGGCTCCCCCCCGGCCAGACCCAGTGACGCCAACGCAGGGTTCCGATCGGGCGCCGCCGGCTACTTGGCGCGTGCCGCTTCGATCAGGCGTTTCATCACGCCGAGGCTGATCGCACCCGGCACGATTTCGTCGCCGATGACGAAACCCGGTGTTCCGCGAATCTCGAGCGCCTCGGCGAGAGCGAGGTTGGCCGTCAACATGCGATCGATTTCGGGCGCTTCCATATCGCTTTTCAAACGCTTGACATCGAGCCCGACCGAACCGGCCACACTGGACAGCGCGGCGTCGTCGATCTTGCCTTTGTGGGCCATCAAGGCGCGATGAAATGCGACGTATTTACCCTGCCGATGTGCGGCGAGGGCGGCCCGCGCGGCCGCCGTCGACTCGGGGCCGAGGATCGGAAACTCCTTGTAGACGAACCGCAACTGGCGGTCCTGCTCGATCAGCGTGTCAATCGCCGACACGACCTGTTTGCAATAGGGACAGCGGTAATCGAAGAACTCGACGAGCGTCACATCGCCCTTCGGGTTGCCGGCAATCGGCGAATCCGGATCGTTGAACACCTCGTTGCGGTGCGCTGCGAGCGCCTCCTTGGCCTTGTCGCGCGATTGGCTCTTCAGCTTGTCTTCGGCGGCCTGCAGCACATCGATCATCAAATCCGGGTTCTTGGTCAGGTAATCCTTGATGATCGCCTCGATTGCCTGGCGCTGCTCGGGGGTGAACTCGGCCGCCCCGACAGTCGGCGGAACCAGCGCCAGGACCGCGCCGAAACACAGGCCGAGAACCTTTAAGCGGACGGCGAAGGGTCGGCTTGCCGATGTCCCCGCGCGACCGATGCTCAACCGCATGACAATGAAAACTCCCGATCGGCAAGGCCGCAGCGGCAACGATCATTCGTCGCTCTGTTTCGCCTCGCGGTGGATCTCCTCGGCGCGCGCATAGGCGGCGGTGTTGCGCGCCAAGAGTTGCTTGGCGCGGTTAGCCTCTCGCACCGCATCCTTCTTCTTGCCGTTGGCGAGTGCCTGCTCGGCCAGCGACAACGCCGCCATGCCGAGCTGGTTGTCGCGCCCATAGGCGACAGCGAGGAAATGCCACACCGCGCTGTCGCGCCCTTCCTTGTGGCTCGCATCGTTGAGATAGGCGATGGCGCGCTTGTTCAATGCCGGGTCGCCGGTCTCGATATAGGTCTGGGCCAGCGCGATCCGCAGCAGGGCCGCCGACGGCATCAGCCGCACCGCATCCTCATAGGGACGCATCGCCTCGCGGATCCGGCCGTTCTCGAACAGCATCTGGCCTTTGAGCTCACGGTAATAAGGGTTTTTCGGAAAATCGCGGATCAACCCGTCGATCGCCGGCAACGCCTTGTCGAGGTCGGGGGTGCGGTAATAGGCGATGGCGCGCGCGTAACGCGCCAACTCGGAATTGTCGGAGGGCGGGTATGCGGCGAGGGTTGTCGAGGGGGCATCGAGAAAGGCGTGCAGCTTGCCCTGGATGAGGCGCAGCAACTCCGCCGAGCCGGGCCGGGCCGGAGCGTTCGAACACCGGGCACGCTCGACATGGCCGCGCAGATACTCGATCCGCTGCGCGGTCAGCGGATGGGTGCGGGACCACGCATCCCCCCTGTCGCCGCTCAGCATCTCGTTGCTTTGCAAAATCTCGAAGAACTTCAAGAGGCCGCGCGCCGACTGGCAGGCGCGGTCGAGATAATTGAGCGCGGCATGGTCGGCCGTCGATTCCTGGCCGATCGAGAATTGCAGATAGCTGCGTTCGCCGACCCCCGCCGCGCCGAGCAGCGGCGCGCCGCTGCGCCCGGCCACTGCGGCCGCCGCGGCGGCCGCCATCGCGATGATGCTTTTGATGCTGGCGTTGCGCATCTCTTCTTTTGCCCGCACCAAATGCCCGCCGACGATATGCCCGGTCTCGTGCGCGATGACGCCGATCAGCTGGTTGGGATTTTCCGCGCGCTCGATCAGCCCGGTGTTGATGAAAATCGCCTGGCCTCCGGCGACAAACGAATTGAGCCGCCGGTCATCGATCAGATAGATCGCGACCTCGCCCGGGTCGAGCCCGGCGGCACGCCACACCGGGCCGGCCAGCGTGCGAATGTCGTTCTCTATTTCGGTGTCGCGCAGGCCCCTCGGGGCGTCGCCGGCGTCGGCGCCGGACATGCCGCCGATCATCGCCACGAGCCAGGCGGTCAGGACAAACCCGCGCAGCGACCAGAACGATAGCGCCGCCCTCACCCTCTGCCTGCCTGCCCCCGGCAACCGCGCGGGCGATATCCCCGACCTTCGATAAGCGGCAATTGCGGCAATCGCGCGGCAAGTCGTCCGGCGGCGCCGCGTGTCGATCACTATTGGATCAGCCTTTGCCACCACCCCCGCCGCGGATTTGCCGGCTTTTCGGTCACCGTCTGCAGGTCCTCGCCGGGACGCGACGACGGCTCTGAAAGCGGCTCCTCGTGCCGTGCCGGTGTGGCGTCGGCCGCAGCCTGTTCGAACACCCGCTCGGTTTCGCTGGTGAACGGGATCCCCTCTCCGGCGTCGCGGATCGGCGCCTTTGTGTCATCGGCCTGAGCCGCCTCGGGCTCGCCGGCGCGACGTTCTTCGGGCTCGTCGGCGCGAGGTTCTTCGGGCACCGGTGCCGGTTGGCTGCCCTCGCCGGCAAGCGGCGCGAGGCTCGCGGTTTCGATCCCGACCTCGGCCGGCCACGACGTCGGCGCGAGCGGCATCTCGGCGTCGCGGTCGATGCGCTCCTCCGCCTCCACGTCCACCGGGGTGTGGACGATCTCGATTGTCGCGGCGGCAACCGCCGCACCGGACGCAACCGTCTCTGCCGCCTCCTCGCGCCGTGGGCGCGTTCGCCCGCCGCGTCGCCCGCGCCGCCGGCGCCGCCGCTCCGCTTCGGCCTCGCGTTCCTTCTCGTCGTCCTCGTGCGCCGGCGTGCTCGGCTCTGCCGCCGGGGCCGGCTCGCGGACCGCCGCAGACCGGGCTTCGCGCGGCTCGTCGGGCCGGCGGCGGCGGCGGCGGCGGCGACGACGCGCGCGGTCCTCCTCGCCATCCGGTGCGGTGGCTTCCACGGCAGCAGCCGGCACCTCGACGACCTCCTCCGCCGAATCGTCCTCCTCCTCGATCGTGGGGGCGCGGATCGCCGCGCGCGGCGGCGGCGCTTCGCCCGCCTCATAGGGGCGCAGCCGCTCAAGGCGGAAATTCGGCGGGATCAGCGAGTCGTCGTTCGCCAGCGTGACACGCACCGCATAGCGGGCCTCGATCTGGACGACCGATTCGCGCTTCTGGTTGAGGATATAAAGCGCCACCTTGGTCGGCACGTAGACGCAGATCTCGGCCGAACGGCGGCGGATGCCTTCCTCCTCGATCGAGCGCAGCACATAGAGCGCGGTCGATTCGACCGAACGGATCGAGCCGGTGCCGCCGCAATGCGGGCACGGCTGGGTCGAGGCCTCGGCGAGTGACGGACGCAGCCGCTGCCGCGACATCTCCAAAAGACCGAACGGGCTGATGCGGCCGACCTGGATGCGCGCGCGGTCGCTCTTCAGCGCCTCCTTTACCCGGCGCTCGACCGCGACCTGGTTGCGGTGCTCCTCCATGTCGATGAAATCGATGACGATGAGCCCGGCGAGATCGCGCAAGCGCAGCTGGCGGGCGATCTCGTCGGCGGCTTCGAGGTTGGTGCGCAGCGCGGTTTCTTCGATGTTGCGCTCGCGGGTCGAACGCCCGGAATTGACGTCGATCGCGACCAGCGCCTCGGTCTGGTTGATGACGAGATAGCCACCCGAACGCAGTTGCGCGACCGGCGAGTGAATTGCGTCGATCTGGCTCTCGATCTGGTGGCGGTGAAACAGCCCGATCTCCGGATCGCGATAGGGCTGCACCCGCTTGGCGTGACTCGGCATCAGCGTACGCATAAAGGCCTTGGCGGTCTTGTAGCCCTCCTCACCCTCGACCAGCACCTCGTCCAGATCGCGCGTGTAGAGGTCGCGGATCGAACGCTTGATCAGGTTGCCCTCTTCATAGATCAACGCCGGCGCGGTCGATTTGAGCGTCAGGTCGCGGATCTCGTTCCACAACCGCAGCAGGTATTCATAATCCCGCTTGACCTCGGCCTTGGAACGCTCGGCCCCGGCGGTGCGGACGATGACCCCCATCCCCTCCGGGATGTCGAGGTCTTCAAGGATGTCCTTGAGCCGGCGCCGGTCGGCGAGGCTACTGATCTTGCGCGACACGCCGCCGCCGCGGCCGGTGTTCGGCATCAAGACGCAATAGCGCCCGGCTAGCGACAGGTAGGTCGTCAGCGCCGCTCCCTTGTTGCCGCGCTCTTCCTTGGCGACCTGCACCAGCATGATCTGGCGGCGCTTGATCACCTCCTGGATCTTGTAATGCCGCATCGGATGCGAGCGTCGCCGTTCGGCGTCGGCCTCCTCGACCTCCTCGACCTCGTCGCCGCCCAGCGTCTCGACAGTCTGCCGTTCGCCACCCTCGGCCTCGCCGTTGCGATAGACCCGGTTCTCTGGAAGCTCGCCGACTTCCGCGGCGAGCAGCGCGTCGTCGGGCGCGCGCAGCGCCATCGTTGCCGGCGCGCGATCGTCGCTCGGGGCTTCGGCCGAACCCGATGTCCCGTCGTCGTCGGCCGCGCCGGGCGCCGGCATGACAGCCAAATCGGTCATGAACGATGCGGTCTCGCCGCGGCTGCCGGCGCCCGCATCCTCCGGCTTCCAGGCGGGCCCGTCGTCCGGTTCATCGGTCTTGGCCGCCTCGGACGGCGCCGCGGAGATCGGCTGATCAGCCGGCGCCATTGCCGAGGGCAGCTCATCGGCGCGCTCCGCTTCGTTGCCGTCGGCAGTCGGTGGCAGAGTGTCGCCAGTGGGGCCTGAGGCGTCGCGGGCGGACACCTCGCCGGCGGGCTCTTCATCCTCGGCTGGCGCGAAAAGCGGCATCGGCACAGGCTCGGGCAAGGCCGCTTCGAGCGGTACGCCGGCATCGGCGCCGCCATCCTCCTGCGGGCGCCCGTTTTCGGGGGGCGATTCACTTTCGCCGGCGGACCGGTCACTCACCGGGATCCGGTAATAATCCGGATGAATTTCGCTGAAAGCCAGAAACCCATGTCGATTACCTCCATAATCGACAAAGGCAGCCTGCAGCGAGGGCTCAACCCTCGTTATCTTGGCTAGATAGATGTTACCTTTTACTTGCTTTTTTGTGGACGACTCGAAATCGAATTCTTCGAGACGATGGCCGCTGGTCACCACCACCCGAGTTTCTTCGGGGTGGGCGGCGTCGATAAGCATGCGCTTTGCCATTCGGGCAGAACTCCCAGGCGCGCGGCTGCGGCTGCTTCAAGAGCGGCCGGCGACGCGGTGCTGTGTGGAAGAAAGCTGTTGGGGAGAAAGCCGGGGGCGTTTGTGATCATAGCGTCGCGGAGATTGGTCATCGGCGTCGCTTCGGCAAACACGCTCGGCTTCGGGTTCATACGATCTGCATTGCCCGACGCTGCGACCCAGCGCGCGGCAAAGAGCTTGCCGATAATGCGGGTGTGTGTCGCAGCGCCGCCGGACGACGCGCCCGGTCGGCGGATTCGTAACGGTAATCTACCGGGCAAACGCCGCCGCCACAATGATTTCGTCAGCATCGAGGGTTTTGGCCGGTGAGGCGCCGTGCAGCGGCGCGCTGCGATACGGAAAACCACCTTGGAATAGCCACAGCGTTGGCGCATAAGGGGCGCCGCCGCGCGGGGGGCGAGCGCTCCGGCGCCTGGCGGGGCTGGAGGGGCCTGCGCTGTTGCGCGTGATGATCAGCTTTGTCCGATTCGTCTTTGTCTGGACCGTGCTGGCGGCGATCGCCGGCGGCGTCGTTGTCGGATTGACGATCTGGCATTTCGGCCGCGACCTGCCGGATTACCAGCAACTGGCGCATTACCAGCCAGCCATCACGACGCGCGTTCACGCCGGCGACGGCAGGCTGCTCGCCGAATACGCCACCGAGCGGCGGGTCTTCGTGCCGATTGCGGCAATCCCGAAGCAGGTGATCCACGCCTTTCTGTCGGCCGAGGACAAGAATTTCTATCACCATCACGGCGTCGACCCGCTGTCGATGGTGCGGGCCGCGCTGACCGATGTCGGACGGTGGCGCAGCAATCGGCGCCCGGTCGGCGCGTCGACGATCACCCAGCAGGTCGCCAAGAACATGCTCTTGTCGAACGAGCTGTCGATCGCCCGCAAGGTCAAGGAGATCCTGCTCGCCACCCGGATCGACGAGGCGATGTCGAAGGACCGCGTGCTCGAGCTTTACCTCAACGAGATCTACCTCGGCGCCGGCGCCTATGGCGTCGCCGCCGCGGCGCTGACCTATTTCGACAAGTCGCTCGACGAGTTGACGCTCAGCGAGGCGGCATTTCTCGCCGGCCTGCCGAAGGCGCCGAACAACTACAACCCGACACGCTTCCCGCAGGCGGCAAAGGCGCGCCGCGACTGGGTTCTCGAACGCATGGCGGAAGACCGCAACGCGACCGAAGCGGACATCGCCAAGGCCAAAGCGGACCCGCTCGTGATGCGCCGCCGCGAAGAAGCCGAAATCGTCTCGGGCCCCTATTTCGCCGAGGAGGTGCGGCGCCAGCTACTGGCCCGTTACGGCGACAAGGTGCTGTACCAATCCGGGCTCTCGGTCCGCACCAGCCTCGACGGCCGGCTGCAGGAGGCGGTCGACAAGGCGCTGCGCAACGGCCTGATTGCCTATGACCGCAGCCATGGCGGCTGGCGCGGCGCCGTCGGGCACATCGCGCCCGGCCCCGGCTGGCCGGCCCGGCTCGACGCCGAGGCGCTGCCGGCGGGCGCCGCGACGGCCGGCTGGCAGCTCGCAGTTGTGCTGCAGACCGAAAAGGAAAGCGCGGCGATCGGCCTCAAGGGCGGCGAGAGCGGGCTCATCCCGTTCGCGCAGATGCGCTGGGCGCGGCCGCTGCGCGACAATGGCTCGCTCGGGGCCTTTCCGCGCAGCGCGGCGGATGTCGTCAAACCCGGCGATCTCGTGCTCGTCGAAAAGCTGTCGGAGGAGGCGAGCAAGCCTGGGGCCGCGAAGGCGGCGACGGCGCCGCTGTACAATCTGTGCCAGATCCCTGAGGTGTCCGGCGCCCTGGTCGTGCTCGACCCGCATACCGGGCGCGTCTTGGCGATGAGCGGCGGCTTCAGCTTCGAATTGAGCCAGTTCAACCGCGCGACGCAGGCCAAGCGGCAGCCGGGTTCGGCGATCAAGCCGTTTGTCTATCTGACCGCGCTCGAAAACGGGTTCACGCCGTCGACCCTCGTCGATGACTCCCCGATCTCGCTGAGCCAGGGCCCCGGTATGCCGCCCTGGACCCCGAGCAATTACGACCGCAATTCCCTGGGGCCCATTCCGCTCCGAGTGGCGCTCGAACGTTCGCGCAACCTGGCGACGGCGCATGTCGCGGCATCGGTCGGCATGGAGGCGGTCGGCCGGACAGTCGACGAATTCGGCATCATGGACCACATGCCGCGACTGTATTCGATGGCGCTCGGCGCCGGCGAAACGACGCCGCTGCGGCTCACCGCCGCCTTTGCGATGCTCGATGAGGACGGCAAGCGCATCACCCCGACGCTGATCGACCGGGTGCAGGACCGCAACGGCAAGACGATCTACCGCGCCGACCAGCGGGTCTGCAAGGGGTGCGGCGATGTCGAATGGACCCGCCAGCCGGTGCCGACGATCCCGGACAATCGCGAGCAGATCGCCGATCCGGTCGCTGCCTTTCAGGTGGTCGAGATGCTGCAGGGTGTCGTCCAGCGCGGCACCGGCACCGCCGTGAAGGCGGTCGGCAAGCCGATCGCCGGCAAGACCGGCACGACCAACGACTGGCAGGATGCATGGTTTGTCGGCTTCACCCCCGATCTCGCCGCCGGTGTCTTTATCGGGTACGACGAGCCGGTCAACCTCGGCCTGACCGGCGGCCAGTTGGCGGCGCCGATCTTCCGCGATTTCATGATCGCTGCGCTCAAGGACGCGCCGCCGACCGAGTTCCGCACCCCGCCCGGCCTCCGGATGTACCGGGTCAGCACGGCCACCGGCCTGCCGGTCGAAGGCGGCGAGCCGGCAATCTGGGAGGCCTATCGGCCCGGCACCGAGCCCGGCAAGGACCGGGAGCGCGGCCTGCACCTGCCGGGCCAGCAGATCGCCGGGGATGGCGCCGGTGATGCCGCCTCCGGTGCGCCGGTCCGCGACAAGCCGGCGGGCGGGACCGGCGGGCTGTATTGAGGCCCTGGGACGCTTTCCTTTCGGTGGATTGGCACCAATCTATTTGTCTTCCCGGCGCAAGCCTGGCGTAAGTCGGAACCCACGGCTGCACCTTCCGGGCCG
>DASYUS010000203.1:0-2747 GCA_036000945.1 Allostellaceae bacterium | reverse complement strand
GTTCGATGCGGGCGGCCGGTCGCCGGATGCGCTGCTGCACGAGCTTGACGAGGCGATCATGGCGCTCGACGCGCCGCGGGCCACGGCGACCGCCGATACCTGCCTCAAGGCCGGCGTCGACCGCAAGGCTTATATGGCTGTGGTGGCGCTCGCCGCCAGCCGCTTCCAGGACGATCCGCACAACCAGAAGATCTGCGTCTCGACCTTCGAGGAATACGCGCACAACTCGACGCACCTGCGCGACCGGCTGCTGCTCGCCTCGCCGCGCCTCTTGGCGGGATGGACCAAGATGCCGGGCGAACGCGACTGTTACGCCCGCTTCATGAAGGAGTGGATCTACAACTGAGGCGCAAAGCCGCGTCCGCCGCCGCGAACGGAGCGCTCAGCCTCCACTGAGCGGGTGAGCGCCGATCTCGATGCGCGCCACCTGCGGCGGCATCAGCGTCACATAGAACGTGTCGCGCCGGTACACCAGCATATCCCCGCCCGATTCCCAGTCACCCAGCGCCCCGATCTTGACGAAGGCCTCGTCGCCGGCGGAAAGGCTGACATCCTTGGCCTGATTTTCGTCGGTGCCACCGGTCTCGACCGTGATGTGGTAGCGGCCCGGGGCTACGTCGCGATAGAGCGCACCCCCATAGGGCGAGACGGAGGCGGCTGTGACGCCGTTCAGGGCGACGTTCGCCATATTCAGACTGACCGACGGCTCGTAAGCCCGGTAGAACCAGATCCGAGCCGACCCGGCCGCGATCGGCGTCGCGGCGACCTGGGGGGCCGGCGCCGGAGCACACCCGGCCAGCAGCAACACCAGAACGCCGCCTGCGATCCGCTGCAACCAGCATCGGCCCATACAATCGCCACGCATTCGTCCCTCCTGATCCGCCGGCATGGTGGCCGGGCCGGATGTGCCGGCGTCGCACCAGCCAAACAGGCGCGTCAGTTCGTGGCAAGACACGGTTTCGCGACCCCTCCGCGATGCTCTGCCGCTTGGTGGCTAGGGTCAACGTGGCGTAAATTCGGCCGGCGCGATGATGAACGGGAATGGTTTGCCGATGCGCCCTCTCCTGATGTTTGCCCTGCTGCTGCTTGCCGCCTGCACCCAGTCGTCGGCGAGCCGGGTCGATGAGCGGACTTTCCGTGTCGAGAGCCCGCCGATGGCAATCGGCGGCGAGGCGGCCAACCGCCACCTGGCGAACCGGCTCTGCCCCAAGGGTTTTTATGTGGTCGACACGCGAACCCAGAAAGGCGGCCCCGACCGGGCGACCGACGAGCAGAACCCGATGGAGATCTGGACGATCCGCTGCATCTGAAGCCGGTTCCGATCGCACGCCAAAGTCCGGGCCGGCGGTCGCCGCTCAGCGCGGCCGCAGCGTCGGGAAGGCGATCACATCGCGGATCGACGGGCTGTCGGTCAACAGCATGACCAGCCGGTCGATGCCGATGCCGAGCCCGCCGCACGGCGGCAGCCCATATTCGAGCGCCAGCACGTAATCCTCGTCGAGCGGCTGCGCCTCCTCGTCGCCGGCGGCGCGCGCCAGCATCTGCGCCTCGAAGCGGGCGCGCTGGTCGAGCGGGTCGTTGAGTTCGGAGAAGGCGTTGGCGATCTCCCAGCCGTAGACATAGGTCTCGAACCGCTCGACGAGCCGCGGATCGTTGCGGTCGGCCTTGGCAAGGGGGGAAATGTCGCGCGGGAAGCCGGTGACGTGGATCGGCTGGATCAGCCCGTCCTCGACCCGCGCCGCGAACGCTGCTTCGAGCGCCTGGCCCCAGCTCTCGGTGCCGCCGAGCGCGCAGCCGAGATGCGCGGCGGCGGCTCGCGCCGTCGCCGCGTCCGCGATCGCGAGAAAATCCGTGCCGGTTGCTTCGAGCACCAGTTCGGCCATCGAACGGCGCGGCCACGGCGGCGCGAGATCGATCGCGGTGCCGCCGTAGCTCAACTGGCGGCTGCCGGAGGCAGTCTCGGCGACGTGCGCGACTATCTCCTCCGTCAGCGTCATCATGTCGGTGTAGTCGGCATAGGCCTCGTAGAGTTCGAGCGTCGTGAACTCGGGGTTGTGGCGCGGCGACAGGCCCTCGTTGCGAAAGCAGCGGTTGATCTCGAATACCTTGTCGGCGAGCCCGCCGACGACCAGCCGCTTCAGGTGCAATTCCGGCGCGATGCGCAGGAAGAGCTCGATGTCGAGCGCGTTGTGGTGGGTGATGAAGGGTTTGGCCGCTGCGCCGCCGGGGATCGTGTGCAGCATCGGGGTCTCGACTTCGAGGTAATCGCGCGCCGCGAGCCAATTGCGCATCGCCGCGACGACCTGGCTGCGCCGGCGCAGCGTGTCGCGGCTCCCCGGGTTCATGATCAGGTCGAGATAGCGCTGCCGGTAGCGCAGCTCGATGTCGGCGAGGCCGTGGTATTTCTCGGGCAGCGGGCGCAGCGCCTTGGCAAGCATCGTCAGCGCGGCGGCGTTGACCGTCAACTCGCCGCGCGGCGTGCGGCGGACCAACCCCTCGACGCCGATCAAATCGCCGATGTCGAGGAGGCGCAAGAGGGCCAGATCGGCCGCCGGCAGATAGTCCTTGTGGCAGAAGACCTGGATCTTGCCCGAGACGTCGTGCAGGTCGATGAACATGCCGCTGTTGCGCATCGCGCGGATCCGCCCGGCGACGCGCACGCTGTCGTTGGTCTCGGCGCCCGCCGCCAGCCCGGCATGGCGCTCGTCGAGCTCGGCTGCCTCGGCGGTGCGCGAGAAGCTGACCGG
>DASYUS010000202.1:0-2130 GCA_036000945.1 Allostellaceae bacterium | reverse complement strand
GGCGGCGCGCCGGCGAGCCGCCTGCCCGGCGCCGCATCGAGCGCCGGATCGATCCACCCGACATTGCCGTCGCCGCGCCGGTAGACCAGATTGAGCCCGCCATGCGAGCGGTTGCGGAACAGCAGCACCGGGGTGTCGGCGAGGTCCATCCGCATCACCGCTTCGCCGACCGTGAGGCGCGGCAGCTCGGTGCTCATCTCGGCGATGACCACGGGGGCGGTGCCGTTGGCTTCCCCCCGGCCATCCTCGTCCGCGTCGTCCGCGTCGTCCGCGTCGTCCACCGGGGCCAGCACGAAGGACCGCGCGATCTCGGGCTGCTCTGCCACGGCGCGCGCCTTGCCATGATAGTCGCGCAGCCGGCGCTTGTAGCGCCGCAGCTGCTTGGCCAGGCGTTCGGCCGCGGCATCGAAGGCCAGGTAATGATCGCTTGCCGCCGCGCCGCTGTTGATCACCATACCGCGGCCGATATGCAGCGACAGTTCGGCGCGGATCAGGTGCGCCTCGCGGGCGAACACCGCATGCGCCTCGATCGCCGTCCCGAAGTATTTGCCGAGAAGGGCTTCGAGTGCCGCGTCGACATGATGCCGCAACGCATCGCCGACATCGACCGGCTTTCCCGTGACCGTCAAATGCATGGCTCTGCAACCGCTTCAGCGTGGCGGGGCCGCACACGAACACCATCCCACCCCACCCGTTCCACGTGCGGGGCGGAAAGGGGGAACGCTGAGGCGAAATGGGCATCGGGCCCGACGGGGTCAAGCATGGGACCCCGAGCGCTCTCTTACAGCGCCAGCATTTTTTCGCGCCGGCGCTGGACCGAGGACGGGATGCGCATCGCCTCGCGATACTTCGCCACGGTGCGGCGCGCGATATCGACGCCTTCCTGCTTCAACAGGTCGACGATCCGCTCGTCGGACAGCGTCTCGTTCGACGGCTCGCCGCCGATCAGGCCGCGGATGCGGAAGCGGACCGCCTCGGCCGAATGCGATTCGCCGCCGCGCGAGGCGGCGATCGACGAGGTGAAGAAGTACTTCAGCTCATAGAGCCCGCGCGGCGTCGCCATGTACTTGTTGGTGGTGACCCGGCTCACCGTGCTCTCGTGCATGCCGATCGCATCGGCGATGTCGCGCAGGATCAGCGGCCGCAGCGCGGGCACGCCGTGGCGGAAGAACCCGTCCTGCTGACGCACGATCTCGCTCGCCACCTTGAGGATCGTGGTGGCGCGCTGATGCAGCGATTTGACGAGCCAGTTGGCCGCCTGCAGCCGTTCGGCGAGATACTCGCGATCGGCCTTGCCGTGTGCGGCGCGGCTGACCCGGGCGTAATAGCGGTTGTTGACGAGGACGCGCGGCAGGGTGTCGGCGTTCAACTCGACGACCCAGGCGTCGTCCGGCTGCGGGCGCATGATGATGTCCGGCACCACCGTCTGCGCCAGCGGCGGGTCAAAGGCATGTCCCGGCCGCGGGTCGAGCGACTTGATCTCCGCCACCATGTCGGCGAAGTCCTCGGCATCGACCTCGCAGATCCGCATCAGCGCCGCGGCGTCGCGGGCGGCGAGCAGCGGCAGGTTGTCGAGCAGGCGCTGCATCGCCGGATCGAGCCGGTTGCGGTCGGCCAGCTGCAGGGCGAGGCACTCCGGCAGGTCGCGGGCGAAGACGCCGGGCGGGTCGAATTGCTGCAGGCGGGCCAGCACCCGCTCGACCCGATCGGCCGGGCAGCCGAGCTGCTCGGCCGCGCCGGCGAGCCCGCCCCGCAGATAACCCGCCTCGTCGAGCTGGTCGAGCAAGTGCGCGGCAATCACCCGATCGGCCAGGTCGGGGAGGTCGGCGCCGATCTGCTCGATCAGATGCTCGCGCAGCGTCCGCGGGCGTGTGGCGGTCTGCTCGATGCCGCGCATGTCCGCGTCGTGGCTTCGGCCATCCCGGGTCTGCCAGGGCTGCGGATCGTCGCCGCGATCGACCCCGAAACCCATCGTGCCGTCGCCCTCCTCGCCGGAGGCAACGCGCCAGTGATCCTCGGCGTCGCCCGCGAGGTCTCCCATGCCGTCGCCGGCCAGAGCCTCGGGGAGCGCCGCCGGGGTGCCGTTGACCGGCACCGCCGGCGGCTCGCTGTCGGCGGCAACCGGCGTCT
>DASYUS010000201.1:0-1745 GCA_036000945.1 Allostellaceae bacterium | reverse complement strand
ACCGCGAGTGCGTGCCATCTGGTTTGTTGAAATTGGTGAAGCCATCCCGAGATTTGTGACGGCTTATCCGGCACCTGGAGCCCGGTGATGATCAAGGAACTGGACCCGGTAGTCCTGACGAAGGCCCTTCCGGAGCACGGTCTGCAGGCGGGCGATGTCGGGTGGGTGGTGATGGTCCACGCCGGAGGCTCCGGATACGAGGTCGAATTCCTCACGCTCAACGGCGAGACTGTTTCGGTCGAGACCTTGGCGGCCGATTCGGTGCGTGAGGCGCAACATAAGGAAATCGCCCACGCCCGGCGGGTTGCATAGAGACGCTCTCGGGTTGAAGCCGGCGACGACCGCGAATCTTCGGACGATCCGGCACATGGCAAAAGAAGCGTACGATTATGTCATCGTCGGCGCCGGCTCCGCCGGTTGCACCCTGGCGCGGCGGCTGACCGAGGACCCCGACGCCCGCGTGCTGCTGCTCGAAGCCGGCGGGTGGGACCGAGACCCATGGATAAAAATCCCGCTCGGCTGGGGCCGCATCCTCGAAAAGCGGCTGCACGACTGGATGTATTTCACCGAGCCCGAGCCTAATGCCGATGGCCGCCGCATCGAATGCGCCCGCGGCAAGGTGATCGGCGGGTCGTCGTCGATCAACGCGATGGCCTATGTCCGGGGCAACCCCGGCGATTACGACCGCTGGGCGTCTTACGGGCTGCCCGGCTGGTCCTACGCCGAAATCCTCCGTTATTTCCGCCGTCAGGAGTCTTGGGAGGGAGGCGCCGGTCAATATCGCGGCGGCGACGGGCCGCTCGGCGTCGGCACGGCGCGGTACGACGACCCGATCATCGACGCCTGCCTCGCCGCCGGACGCTCGCTGCAGCTCCCCGCCACCGCCGACTACAATGGCGCGCAGCAGGAGGGGCTCGGCCGGATGCAGCAAACGATTCGCCGCGGCAGGCGATGCAGCGCCGCCGAAGCCTATCTGCGCCTGGCGCTCCGCCGCCCCAACCTGACCGTCGAGACCGGCGCGCTCGCCTCCCGCATCGTCATCGAAGACGGCCGTGCCGTCGGCGTCGAATATGCGCGGAACGGTGCCGCCGCTGAAATCGCCCGCGCCGAGCGCGAAGTCATCCTCTCGGGCGGCGTCATCAACTCGCCGCAGCTGCTGATGCTATCGGGGATCGGTGACCCCGATGCGTTGCGCTTGCACGGCATCGCCGTCGCCGCCGAGCTTCCCGGCGTCGGCCGCAACCTGCAGGACCACCTGTCGGTGTTCGCCGCTTACGCGCGGCGGGAGCCCGGCCCGTTTGTCGCGATGATGCGGCTCGACCGGGTCGCGTTGTCGCTCGCCCGCGCCTACTGCTTCGGCACCGGCCCCTTCGCCGAGACGCCGAGCGGCTGGACCGGCTTTGTCAAAAGCCGGCCGGATGTCGCGCTCCCCGACATCCAGTTCCTGTTCCGCGCTGCGCCGGCGGCCGCCGGCCCGTGGCTCGCGCCGTTTAAGCCGGCCTTTGCCGACGGCTTCGCGCTGCGTGCGGTGATGCTGCGGCCGGAAAGCCGCGGCGACGTGACGCTCGCCTCTTCCGACCCACGCACGCCGCCGCGCATCCGCCAGAATTTCCTCGCCACCGACGGCGACCGCCGGACGATGCGCGACGGCCTCAAGCTGGTGCGCCGGCTGATGAGTGCGCCGCCGCTCGGCGATTTCGCCGCCCGGGAGCTCGCGCCCGGCCCCGACGTGCAGAGCGACGCCG
>DASYUS010000200.1:0-12539 GCA_036000945.1 Allostellaceae bacterium | reverse complement strand
TTTCGGCATCGACGGTCGGCGGCAGGCGCAGGCTGAGTTTCGCCGTCGTGTACGGCAAGAGCACGTTGCCGGCGTCGGCCGGGTTAGGCAGCCCGTCGATGCCGATAATCGCGAGCTGCGGCCGCCAGGTGCGGTTCAGCACGAGCTCGGTCAGGTCGTCCGACATCGGCCGAGCGCCCGGCGCGAACGGGTATTCGGTGAAGACCTCGTCGCCGAGCGCCGCGGCGGCGGCACGGGCCTGCGCAACCCGCTCCGGCGGGACCTGCCCATAAAACTCGGACGGCCGGATCGCGCCGGTCGCCTCGTCTTCGAGCCGCGACAGCAGCTGACGCAGGATGCGGAAGCTCGACGGCACCACACCCGAGGCGTGGCCGGAATGCACCCCCTCGGTCAGCACCTCGATCTTCAGCGTGCCGCCGGCGATGCCGCGCAACGAGGTCGTCATCCACAGCTGGTCGTAATTGCCGCATCCCGAATCGAGGCAGACCACCAGCGACGGGCGGCCGATCCGCGCGGCAAGATGGTCGATGTAGAACGGCAGATCGTAGCTCCCCGATTCCTCGCAGGCCTCGATGACGAGGACGCAGCGCGCGTGCGGCACGCCCTGCTCGCGCAACGCCAGGAGCGCCGTCAGCGCGCCGAACATGGCGTAGCCGTCGTCGGCGCCGCCGCGGCCGTACAGCTTGTCGCCGTCGATCCGCGGTTGCCAGGGGCCATAGCCGTCGGCCCATCCGACCATTTCCGGTTGCTTGTCGAGATGGCCGTAGAGGAGGACGGTGTCGCTGTTCGCCTTTGGGCCCTCGCCCGGCACCTCAATCAGCATCAGCGGTGTGCGGCCCGGCAGGCGGACGATCTCCAGCGTCGCTCCCGGCAACGCCGCGAGCCGCTCGCGCGCCCAGCCCGCGAACAGCCGCACCGCCTCCTCCATATAACCGTGCGCCGCCCAATCCGGGTCGAAAGCCGGGGATTTGTTCGGGATCCTGATGTACTCGACAAGCGTCGGGACGATCGAATCGCCCCAGCATTGATCGACGAAGCGGGCGAGCTTGGCATTGTCGAGCATGCGACATCCCTCACGTTCGGCGGCTCATGCTATCACCGCCGCACGGCCCGCCGCCACTTGCGCCGCTTCGACCCCTTAATCCCCCGGTGCCTGCCCCTTGCATCTGGCATTTGGCGCCGGAGCGTGGTGGCTGCGGCGCTGCACGCAGCGCGCGGCGCCCGTCGCCTCTCGGAAGCGCGGGAGGGCGAGGGGCATTGCGTCAGCTGCGCAGCGGTTCGAGGATCGAGACGAAATTGGCGACGGCGGCGCCGCCCATGTTCATGATGCCGGCGAGCCGGGCGCCGGGGATCTGCATGTCGCCGGCCGCTCCGGTCAGCTGCATCGAGGCCAAGACGTGCATCGAGACGCCGGTGGCGCCGACCGGGTGCCCCTTCGATTTGAGACCGCCCGACGGGTTGATCGGCAGCCTCCCGTCCTTTTCGGTCCAGCCTTCGAGAATCGCGCGCGCGCCCTCGCCTTTCGGCGCGAGACCCATCGCCTCGTATTCGATCAGCTCGGCGATCGTGAAGCAGTCGTGGGTTTCGACGAGGTCAAGATCGTCGAGGCCGAGCCGGGCATTGGTCAACGCCCGCTGCCAAGCGAGCGCCGGGCCGTCGAAGGCGAGGATGTCGCGCCGGCTCATCGGCAAAAAATCGTTGACGTGCTCGGCGGCGCGAAACGCCACGGCCTTCTTCATCGCCAGCGCGGTCTGCGTGTCGGCCAGCACCACTGCCGCCGCCCCGTCCGACACCAGAGAGCAATCTGTGCGCTTTAGCGGCCCGGCGACGATCGGGTTCTTATCGGAGACATTGCGGCAGAATTCATAGCCGAGGTCGCGCTGCATTTGCGCCAGCGGGTTGGCGACGCCGTTCTTGTGATTCTTGGCGGCGATGCGGGCCAGCGCGTCGGACTGGTCGCCGTAGCGCTGGAAATATTTCTGGGCGATCTGGCCGAAGATGCCGGCAAAGCCGCCCTCGATCTGGTCCTCCTCCTTGCGGTAGGAGGCGCGCAACAAGAGGTCGTTGACCTCGGCGCCGCCCACCTCGGTCATCTTCTCGACGCCGACGACCAGCACCAGCCGCGCCTTCTGAGCGGCGATCGCATTGAGCCCCATATGGATCGCCGCCGAACCGGTGGCGCAGGCGTTCTCGACCCTGGTCGCCGGCTTGAAGCGGAACGCCGGATCGGCCTGGAACACCAGCGAGGCCGGAAACTCCTGCTTGACGAAACCGCCGTTCATCGTGCCGAGAAAGACTTGGTCGATGTCGGCGGCGGCAACACCGGCATCGGCGAGCGCGCCTTGGACCACCTCGACGATCAGCGACTCGACGTCGCGCCCGTCATGCTTGCCGAATTTTGTATGCGCCCATCCGACGATGCACCCGGTCATCACACCCTCCCTGAACGCCGCACCGGCGCCGCTCCGTTGACGATCGACGATAGCGGCCGGCGCCGCGGCGCGCCACGCCGATATGGCGATCCCGCCGGCGCCGTGCTAGGTCGGAGGGTGTGCCGCGTAAAGCCCAAAAAACACCAGCGCCGTGCCGGCGGTCATGCCGGCGATCGCCACGGGGGCGCCCACCTTTTTCATGCGCGCGAGGTGCAGGCTCGTCCCCATGACGATGAGGCCTGCCAGTGTCAGGATGTTCAGGCCGAACAGAAAATCCCTGGTGAGCATCGTCGCTGCCGCCGCCCTTCGCCCGTCGCTCGTGCTATCGGGAGGCGCGAGCTTACCCCAGCAACCCGGAGAGAAACGAGGACATGCGCGCAGGACAGGCGACGCGCAGGTCAGAAGCAAAAGCGGGGGAGAAGGGCCGGCGTGGCCCTAATGTCCGGTCAGGCCCGTTGGTCGAAAGGTGCCTAGGCCACGCCGACCGGCGGGAGGGATCAGAAATTCGGTTCGAGGTTGTATTGGGCGCAGCGATGACGTGCTTCGAGGTCGGTCACGAACGGGTTTTTGGAAATCTGTACGAGCCTGGACGCGCCGCGGCTCTCCTTCATGATGATCGGGCTGGCGCCACGGATCAGCGCTTCCTGCGGAATGCGGTAGAGATCACCGCTTCCCTTCTCGACATAAGCGCCGGGTTCGCTGATATCCTCCCAGCCCACCTCCATCAGCGAGGTGCGAGACTCGGGCAGCAAGGAGGCGTTCTCTCGACTAGCCATTGGCTTCCCCTTTTCGCTGAGCCGCCGACCGATGACGGCGAGATTGAGCCTACAACAATCAAGCTCCGCCGATAACCGGGCAAATCGTTGAAAAAATAAGATTCAATGCATCTATCGGTCCTGGTTTGTTTTGGCATCTCAGTGAGGAAGTCTCCACGGTTGAAAGACGAGTTTTAAAATTTACACTCTGAGAGCAAGCATGATCACGCTACGACGCCCGGACGACTGGCATGTCCATTTCCGCGACGGGGCGATGCTTCGATCCGTTCTGCCTTGCACGGCGCGGCAGTTCGCCCGCGCCATCGTCATGCCGAACCTGGTGCCGCCGATAACGGACGTGGCGGCGGCGCGGGCCTATCGCCAGCGCATCGTCTCCGCGTTACCGGCGGAGAGCAGCTTCACCCCGCTGATGGCCTGCTACCTGACCGACACGACCGACCCCGACGAGGTCGTGCGCGGCCATGCCGAGGCCGTCTTCACCGCGGTCAAGCTCTACCCGGCGCATGCGACGACGCATTCGGCGCACGGCGTCACCTCGGTCGACCGGGTGATGCCGGTCTTGGAACGCATGGCCGGGCTCGGCATGCCGCTGTTGGTTCATGGCGAGGCGACCGACCCGGAGGTGGACATCTTCGACCGCGAGGCGGTGTTCATCGAGCGGGTGCTCGACCCGTTGCGCCACCGCCTGCCCGAGCTGCGCATCGTCCTCGAACACGTCACGACCGAGGAGGCGGTCGCCTATGTCGGCGCCGGCGGACCCAACCTGGGGGCAACGATCACCGCGCACCACCTGATCATCAACCGCAACGACATCTTCCGCGGCGGCATCCGGCCGCACCTCTATTGCCTGCCGATCGCCAAGCGCGAGGAGCATCGTCGCGCCCTGCGTCGCGCCGCGACCTCGGGCAACCCCGCCTTTTTTCTCGGCACCGACAGTGCGCCGCACGCCCTGCCGACCAAGGAGACCGCCTGCGGCTGCGCCGGCATCTTCACCGCCCCGGCGGCGCTCGAACTCTACGCAGAGGTCTTCGAGGAGGAGGGCGCCCTCGATCGCCTGGAAGCCTTTGCGTCGCTCCACGGCCCGGCCTTCTACCGCCTCCCCGCCAACGAGGCCCGGGCGACGCTGCGCCGCGAGGCGTGGACCATGCCCGAACGCATCGGCGATGGCGACGGCGCGGTTGTCCCGTTCCGCGCCGGGGAAACGCTGCGGTGGCGGCTGGTCGGCTAGCTAAGCCACCCAATTCTCGATCCTCAATTCGGGGATCCGCGCGAACTCGCGAACGTTGTTGGTGACGAGCGTCAGGTCTTCGCTGCGCGCATGAGCGCCGACCAACAGGTCGAACGGTCCGATCGGCGTGCCGGCGCGCGCCAGGTGAGCGCGAATTTGCCCAAAATGGGTCGCTGCGTCTGCAGAGAGCGGCAAAATTTCCAATTGCACTGCAAATCCTTGAATCGCGGCGAGATTTTCGTTTCGACGCGGGGATTTTTCGGCCCCGAAATGGAGCTCCCCAAGCGTGATGACTGAGATGCAGAGTTCGCCAAGGAGACTGTCGAAACGATCGCGCAATTCCGGCGGGCGATTTTTGATCAGGTAAATGCAGATGTCGGTATCGAGCATGTACAGCATCAAAGCGGTTCACGCTCCTGCGCCGGCGGCTGCTCGCGCTCGGTCATGAAGTCCTCTGACACCCGAGGACCGTGCAGAAACCAGTCGCTCCAGCTTCGCCTCACCGGAGTAATGATTCGGCTGTCGCCGATCTTGACGATCTCTACTTCGTGGACCCCTTCGGGGAAGGCCACAGCCTTCGGCAACCGCACCGCCTGGCTGCGATTGGACATAAAAACCTTCGAACGAGGCATGACGGCCACTCCTGTATATCCCATCGGGATATACATAGAGCCGAAATCGCCACACAGCAAGCCCGCTCGACTGCTGGCGCAGGCATGCACATAATTGCCCGGAAAGCGGGTGGAGGCGCGAGATATGGATGCGTGGTGGCAGTGCGAAGTCCCCTACCCGTTTGTCCCGCCCGAGGTGCTGGCGAAGGCCGAGTCGGTGCGCGGCAGCCTGCCCAACCGCTACTGCGACCCGAAGATCGCCGCCGATCTGTTCGAGGAGGTGATCGACGAGTTCCTGTTGTGCGACGAGATGGGACTCAACGTGCTGGCGATCGAGCACCACTCCGGGATCAATTCGCTCTTGGGCGCCAACCCGATGCTGGTCGGCATCCTGGCGCGCCAGACGCGGAAAGCGCGCATTCTGTCGCTCGGCACGCTCTTGTCGCTGCGCCCCGACCCGGTGCGGATTGCCGAGGAATATGCGACCGCCGACGTCATCTCGCGCGGCCGGCTCGATATCGGCTTTGTCAAGTCGGGCGGCACCGAGATGCCGTCGGCCAATGCCAACCCGATGCGCAACGAAGAGCGCTATTGGGAGGCGATCGACCTGATCCGCAAGGCGCTCTCCTCGCATGACGGCCCCTTCAGCTGGGAGGGCAAGCACTTCACCCATCGCCACGTCAACATCTGGCCGCGCCCCTTCCAGGAGCCGCACCCGCGGCTGTGGGCGGCGACCGGCGACCCGAAGAGCGCCGCCGAGGTCGGAAGGCGCGGCATGACGCACGTCCTGGTGCTGCGTGGCGTCGAGGGCACCCGCCGCGCCTATCAGGCGCACCGCCAGGCGCGCGTCGAGGCCGGGCTGCCGCCGGTCACCACCGACAATTTTGCCTACGCCGCCTTTGTCTATGTCGGCGACACCGAGGAGGAGGGCCGCCGGGTCGGCGAGAAGCTCCTCTGGTTTCTCAACACCAGCCTCAAATCGGGGCCGCAGCATTCGCGCTTTATGCCGGGTGTCGCCCCGCCCGAGGCGGCGCCGCAGGTCTGGCGCGACAACCCGCCTGCCGCGAACGGCGGCGAGGGCGGCGGCCCCAACCTGACCAACGCCGAGAAGGGCGTCGCGCCATCGGCGATGCGCAACGCGCGGCGCCTGATGTCGATCGGTGTCGAAGAAGCGATGGCGATGGGCATCCTCTTCATCGGCAACCCCGACAGCGTCTACCGCCAAGTCATGGAGTTCTACGACAAGGTCGGCGGCTTCGGCCATCTGAGCCTCGTCGGCCGCACCGGCTTCATGACACACCGGGAATCTGAGAACAGCATCCGCCTGTTCGCGAAGGAAGTCCTGCCGCGGCTCAAGGAGATAAAGCCGATCGAGGCGGTTTAGCCAGTAGGGCGGATAAGCGCAGCGTAATCCGCCATCCCAATAGGCCGCATACGGCGGAATGCGCTTCGCTTTTCTGCCCTACGAACTAGCTTCGCCGCCCCGGCGGAAGAATCTCGGGGGCGAGGATCTGGTCGATCAGGTGCTCGCGGCGGATGTCGGCGAGGTGGGCGCGCTTTTCGTCGGCGGTGAGGCGCGTGCCGATGCCCTGCGTCATCAGCATCACCAGCGAGCGGTCGCTGAGCCCGAGCCAATAGCCGCGGCGGATCAATTTGTCGTCGCCGTCGCGGGCGAACGGGTCTTCCTCGAAGCCGTCGAGCGGCGGACGGTAGAAGCCGGTCATCTCGTCACCCTCGCAGATCGGTGGCGGAGACTGCTTATTGCGTCTGCCCGGTGCAACGCAACCCTGCGCTTTGCAGGCGACGGGTGACGCGCGCGGCGATTTCACGCAGGTTGTGCCGATGAGCGACCCGCCCGCGACAGCGACCCGGCCGCGCGCCCAGCCGGGCTGGCTGATGCTCGGCGGCGCCTTTACGGCGTTTACCGTCAGCGCCGCGCTGATGCATTCCTATGCGGTCTACCTCGTCGCGTTTATCGAAGAGTTCGGCTGGGGCCGCGGCGAAACCTCGATCGCCTATTCGGTGTCGCAGCTGGTGGCCGGCGGCAGCTCGCCGTTTGTCGGGGCGCTGGTCGACCGGCTCGGGCCGCGCCGCCTCCTGCTGCTCGGCGGTGGGTTGCTGGTTCTCGGGCTCCTCGTCAGCGCGTCGGTCAATGCGCTGTGGCAGGTCGTCGTGCTGTACGGGGTGGTGATGACGGTCGGCGCCAACTGCCTCGGGCTCGTCGTCTTCGTGCCGCTGCTGTCGCGGCATTTCGTGCGGCGACGCGGCATGGCGATCTCGATTGTCCAGTCGGCCAACGGTTTCGGCCGCGCGATCTCGGCGCCGCTGGTCCAGCTGGCGATCTCCGGCGTCGGCTGGCGCCTGACGTACCTGTTACAGGCAGGGCTGATGGCGGCGGCGGTGCTGCCGCTGGCCGCGCTGTTCCGGCGCGCCGACCCGCCAGCCGCCGCGCCCGCGGACGGCGGTGTCCCGGCCGGCGATCCTGAGGCCGCCGCCGAGCCGCGCGCCGGCTGGACCCTGGGCGAAGCGGCGCGGACCTCGCACTTCTGGCTGCTGTTCGCCGTGTATCTGTTCACCGGCCTCGGCAGCTTCCTCGTCTCGCTGCACCAGTTCGCCTTCGCGATCGATGCCGGGTTCGAGCGGATCTATGCCGCCGAGGTGCTCGGTGTGGGGGCGCTGCTCGCGGTGTTCGGCACGATCCTCACCGGCACCCTGTCGGATTATGTCGGCCGCGAGGTGTCGGCGATCCTCGCCTATGGGTTCTCGATCGTTGGGGTGATCTGCGCGCTTCTCATCACCAGCCCCGACCAGCACCTCCTCTTATGGCTGCACGCCTGTTTTTTCGGGCTGACCTGGGGGGCGCGCGGCCCGGCGATCACCGCCAAGACCGCCGATCTGTTCCCCGGCCCGCAGCTCGGCCGAATTCTCGGCGTCATCACGATCGGCAGCGGGCTCGGCTCGGCGTTCGGCTCGTGGGGGGCGGGGTGGGTTTTCGACCTGTCGGGCAGCTACCGGGTCGCCTTCATGCTGTCGATCGCCGCCTATGTCTGCGGCGTCGTCGCCTTCTGGGCATTGCGCCGGCCCCCACGGCGCAAGGCCGTGGGCTGAAGGCCCACGGCGCGGCGAGGTGCTACGCCGGCTTTCTGAGCAGCGCCTCGATCGTCGTGAGCCGCCCTTCGCGGTAGCTGCGCGCGCCGTTGCGGCGCATTTCGTGGATGCGCTCGCCGACGACGATCTCGATGCCGAGCGGCGATGGGCTGGCGGGCTCGGCCCGCGCCTGACCGCCGGGCGGCATCGGTGACGCCGTCTCGCCGGTCTCGCGGAACGACAGGATCTCGAACCCGGCGGCGGCGAGGTCGCGCCGGGTCTCGTCGACCGTCGCGAGAAAGCTGGTCGCCGCCGTGGTTGCCCAGGGCTGCGGGTAATAGGGCGCGCCATTGGCGCCGGCGCAGACATTCGCCAGGGCAAGAACGCCGCCCGGCCGCAGGACGCGCCAGGCCTCGCGGTAGAACCGCGGCTTGTCGGCGATGTTCATCACGACGTTGTGCGAATAGGCGCGATCGAAGGCGGCGTCGGGCGACGGCAGATCGGTCGCGCTGCCCTCGACGATCGTCACCCGGTCGGCCATGCCGCAGGCTTGCGACAGCGCCCGCGCAGCCTCACAGAACTCGGGCGTGAGGTCGACGCCGGCGACGTGGCAGTCGAATTTGCCGGCGATCCATCGCGCCGGGCCGCCGATGCCGCAGCCGATGTCCAGAATGCGCTCGCCCGGTTGCGGGTCGAGGAGCGCAGCAAGCTCGCCGGTCGCGACGACGCCGCGGCCGTGGAAATGGTCCATCGGCGCCAGGGAAGCCGGGGTGACCGGCGCCTCGGCGCCGTGCGCGGCGCGCAGCGCCGCCAGCACCCGCTCCGCGATCCCGGCGCTGGCGTAATGCCGGGCCACCGAGTCTTCGGCCGCCATTCATCGCTCCCGCTTGGCTTTCCCTGCCGGCGATGCTACGGCAGCAACGATCGAAAACCTAGCGAAGGAGCGCGGCCATGGCGTTGCAGATCGAGCGCAAGCAGCCGGAAGGCGTCAATGTCAGGATGCAGCAGGGAAGGCCCGCCTATTCGCACGTCGTCACGGTCAACGGCCCGGGCAAGACGATCTATGTCGCCGGGCAGCTGGCGCGCGACGCCGAGGGCAACATCGTCGGCCCGGGCGACATGCGGGCGCAGATGGAGCAAACCTTCAAGAACCTCGAAGCCTGCCTGAAAGCGGCCGGCGCGGGCTGGGCCGACGTCGTCAAGACCAACACCTACGTCACCGACTACGAGGCGTTCTCGAAGTGCTCCGACGTGCGGATGCGCTATTTCGGCGTCGCCAGCCCGACCAGCACGACGATCCAGATCAGCCGCCTCGCGCAGGAGGGGGCGATGGTCGAGATCGAGATGATCGCGGTCGTCGCGTAGTCGCTCAGCGGATCGTCTCGTAGAGGCGCTCGTCGTAAAGGGCGCCCGACATCGGCGTCAACTTGCGGCGGAATTCTCGAGTATGCGCGGCCGCGATATGCGCATCATGCGATTTGCGGTCGCGCCACGCCTCGACCACGGTGAAGTGGTTCGGCCGACTGTCCTGCTGCAACACATCAAAGCGCAGCACCCCGGCATCCTTGCGGCTCATCTCAGTCAGCTGCTTCAAGAGCCCGATGCATTCGTCCTTCGACGGCGGCGGCACGTCCACATGGGTCAGCACCACGACGGCCTTGGCCATTGCCGCATCGACCCCCGCCAGCGTGGTGGCGACCAGCATGCCGGAGCTCGGCCGCCGGTCGAACGGCGCCGCCAGTTGCGGCTCCAGCTTTTTTGCCGTCGCCTCGCCGCCCTTCCAGTGCGCCTCGGCCGCCTTCTTGTCGCGCCATCCCTCGACGACAGCAAAGCGGGCCGGACGGCCGGCCTCGCGCACGGCAAGATACCCGGCATTACCGTCCTCCTTGAGCGAGGCGGCGGCGAATTGCTTGACCGTCGCGGCAACCGCGTTGGCGGTGCTGGGCAGCGCTTCGAAATAGGTCACAGAATAGACCGCCCCGGTTCCACCGACCGGTGCCTGGGCCAGAGCGGGTGAGACGGCCAGCGCCATAAAAATCGTCAGGATCGCTCGACAGTTGATCGGCATCCGCGCCTCCCCAATTTTGCCGGGATGCTGGCACAGTCAGTGCCGGCCGATCAATCCTCGATCAATCTCGCTTATTTGAAGTGCGGCATCACCTTGTCGCAGATCAGCTGCAGCGAGCGCATCATCAGCTCCGCCGGGATCGCGGCGCCGAAATTGAGCTCGAAGAGGATGCCGTCGATGCCCAGCTCCTCTTCCAGCTGCTTCAGCCGGTCGGTCACGCTCTCGGGACCGCCGACCACGACCTTGTCGCGCAGCACGGTCTCGTAGCTGACGGTCCGGATCTCCTCCAATTCGGCGCGGCGGCGCACATTGGGCGAGCCTTCGAGGCGCGTGATCAGCGAGCGGTAGCCGGCCATGATGCTGGGCTCGCCCTCCGCGATCGCCTCCTTGTCGTCATCGCCGACATGCATCGACAGGCGTAGATACACCTCGCCATGGCCGGGGTGTCCGGCCTCGACATAGGCGTTGCGATAGGCCTGGAGGTCCGGCTTCAACCCGAGCAACGAGGCGCTGCGCACCGAGACGAACAGCGGATAGCCGAGCCGGCCGAGCGTCGGAAACGTGTCTTCGCTGGCGCCGGCGATGCGGATCGGCGGATGCGGCTTCTGGTATGGCCGCGGCACCGCGCGCGCCTCGTTGAAGCTGTAAAACTTGCCCTCGTGCGAAAACGAATCCTGAGTCCATGCCTTTTTCAGGATATCGAGCGTATCGAAGAAGCGCTCGCGGCTTTCCGAATAGGGGACGCCGTAGGCCGCATAGCCGCGCGGGTTGCCGCTGCGCCCGGCGCCGAGGATGAAGCGCCCGCGGCTGGCGACATCGACCGTCGCGGTTTCCTCGGCGAGTCGCAGCGGATGAGTCAGCGGCAGCACATGCACCGCGGTGCCGATCTTGATCCGCTTGGTGCGCGCGGCGATCTGGCCGGCGACGTTCATCGGCGCCGACAGCACCGAGCGGCGCGCCTGCTGGTGGATCTCGGCGAGCCAGAAGACATCGAGCCCCCAGCGGTCGGCGGCGTCGACCTGCTGGAAGCCCTGGTCGAACGCATCGGCGTCGCTCTGACCTTCCACCTGGCGATGAAACTCATGATACCAGCCGAATTCCATGGCGGCCTTCCCCGACGCTCGACACAAACCTAACCTTTAGGCTAGGCCGGTCACCGGCATCGCACAAATACCGATCTTTGATCCGCCCCATAACGTCTCGGCATGACGCCGACTTTTTGGTGTAGGATCACCGGCCATGGAATTGCGCAGCCTCGCCTACTTCGCCCGCATCGCCGAGCTCGGCAGCATCACCCGTGCGGCGGCCCATTTGCGCCTTGCCCAGCCGGCGCTGACCCGCCATGTCCAGCGCCTCGAAGAGGAGTTGGGCGTCGCCCTTTTCACCCGCGCCAATCGCGGCGTCCGGCTGACCGAGGCCGGCGAGAAGCTGCTGGAAAGCGCGACGCGCATCCTGCGCGACGTCGAGCGCACCGGCGACGAGATCAGGGCGCAGGACGCTCATCCGAGCGGCCGCATCATCTTCGGCATTACCCCAACGCTGTGCCCGATTCTTGTGCCCGAGCTGTTCGGCCGCATGCGGCGCGATTACCCGCGCGTCGAATTGAAGGTGATGCACGCCGGCATGGTCCGGCTCGAGGAGTTCCTGATCGACGGCCGGGTCGATGTCGCGCTCCTCTCGGAGCTGTCGCGCAGCCGGCTCATTCTCTCGACGCGCCTCGCAGAGGAGGAGATGGTGCTGGTGACCCAGCCGGGCGCGCGGCCGCAGGGCATCGTCGCCGGCGAGGAGCTGAGCCGCACGCCGCTGGTGCTCGGCGACGGCCTCCGGGCGGCGCTCGACGCGCTGTTGGCCGGGCGCGCCGTCGAGCTGCAGGTGGCGATCGAGGTCAACGACAACGAGACGATGCGGCTGATGGTGCAGCAGGGCGTCGCCGCCTCCATCCTTCCCTATTCGGCTGTCGCCCGCGATTGCGCACGCGGCCTGCTCGACGCGCACCGCATCACCGCCGAGGGGATCTTCCGCACCCTGGCGCTCGGCGTCCGCATCAGCCGCGCCGCCTCGCTCGCGCGCGAGGCAGTCGCTCGCAGCATCACCGCCATCGTCGCCGACATGGATGAGGACCGCCGGCTCGCCCTCACCCCGCAGCGCCGCGCGGCGCCGCGGCGCGCACGGGACGCTGCGGCGGCGTCCTAGTGTTGTGAATCCGACAGTTGTTTCGTTTTCGCTGTCATTCCGGGGCGCCGCGAAGCGGCGAACCCGGAACCCAGGAACACAGAAGTGTAACGGAGCGCACCGTCGCTTCGGCTTCGCCCCCGTATTCGGTGTTCATGGATTGCG